>JBCDHF010000352.1:0-5055 GCA_038750375.1 Cyanobacteria bacterium P01_H01_bin.15 | reverse complement strand
CCAACAAATTAGACCCTGCTTTGTTAGGCGAATTTCTTAAGTTTGGAAACAAAGGGGTCTGGGGGCGTATGCTCAAAGTAAAGGGTGCTCAGAGAAGAAGACAAGGACTTGACTTTACTCTGTTCAGGCTCACGCTGCTGCTTCAATCCAGAATGCTCAGAAACGTCTGGCGCAGCCGGAAACGTCGAGCTTGGTCGGTGCGTTTTCATCGCATCAACTCGCTGATGTAAATCCTGAAAAAACGCTTCAGAAGAATCATCCAAACTGGACGCTGGCTCAGAATTTCTCGTTAGGTCCAGTGATGCATGCTCAGACGCGACCGTTTTGGGTTTTAAACGAAACAATTCGGGGACTGAAGTAGGGGCTGGCGCGTCGACGGACAGTGTCGACTTCTGCGGCCAGTCGCGAGGCATCTTGCGGAAAACGAACCGCTCAAAGTCATGGTTAAAATGTACCTTCGTTTCGCTGCGAGAGCGCCACATGTGCAAAATGTTTTCGACAGAAATAACCTTGTAGCGACCCAAATACAGCGCCTCAATAATTGCCAAACGAACCCATTCCAATGTGTATTCTGCCTGCCAACGGTTCAACAAAGCAGGAAGCTTTTCGCCGCCCAAATCAAAACTGTAGCGAGACAACAGAATCGCAGGCTGGGCTAGGGAGGATTCGAAGGCGGGGTAGGTCATGGGTAATGCTCAATCAATAGGCAAACTGTACGAAATTCAATAAAACGATAGTGCCGAATATCTCAAGGATGGCAAAATCGCCAAACAGACAAATCAACTTGCTCTGGAGTTACTTTTAAAAAAACAACTGATATTCGGAAACAAATCAGCGCAGACAACAGACTCTTTTTAGCGACAGATGAACCGAGACAAGCTGTTGATAGTATTTCGAGTCTGAACGTTGAAAATTCAATCGAAATTAAAGCGTAAATTCTTCCGAACTATATAGTCATCCCAAAAGCTCTTAATTCCCCCATATACAGCTCTATCTTTCGACATATTACACCACATATAGCGCATTAATAAAAATAGGTGGGTAAAAAATCAAGACATTTATTTAACAATTGAGAAACATTGTATTTACATTAGTTAATCAACTCTTTTTGTGTCCGTAAATGGAAGATTAGCTCAATCAAGCTAATCTTGAATCCACCCAAACCCTGGCATTTTTAATTTTTACTTTGGGATCATTTTAATATTATGAATCTCAGCTCTTTTATGAGGGTCAAATCAATTTAAATCGCCCGAAAATTCAATTGAGAGAATGTAAAAATAGCTACAAAATATAGGGCGCTTGATAACGGCTTTATCCTAATTTGTAGATTGCGAGCTTAATAAAATGTCGGATTAAAACTTTGAATGGAAATTAATGTAATGTTCGATACACTCATGCTCGCTTAGCAAAACTCTTGAACGGGTCTTCACTTCGGAAAAGTTGGGGCTTGCCCTGCCTCGCCATAAGGGATGTCCAAATTTTTGAGATTGATTTAAGAAGCGGGCGTTTGTTCTTGCAGTAGTCTCAGTAAGGGCTCGTCAGCTGGATAGACGTGTGATCGCCGTTGTATCGCTTCTAAATCCATGAAAATCTTGCAAATTGTACCGTCCGTTTCTCTCGTTTATGGCGGTCCTAGTCAGATGATTCGCGGATTATCGATGGCTTTAGCCCAAGCGGGTGCGGACGTTACGCTGCTAACAACGGATTCTAATGGAGATACGTTAGGTGATCGCCCCCTCGATGTGCCGTTGGCTCAGGCAGTCCCCACGGAGGGATATACCACCTTTTATTTTCGTTGTTGGCCGTTTCGGCGCTATAAATTCTCCCCGGATCTTTTGGGCTGGCTTGGTCGTCATGGCACGCGCTTTGAGATCGCCCATATTCACGCTCTTTTTTCTCCACTTAGTACGGCTGCAGCCACGGTTGCTCGTCTGCAGGGTCTTCCTTATGTTTTGCGCCCATTGGGAACCTTGGATCCTGCTGATCTCCAGAAAAAAGAGTTGCTCAAAAAAATCTATGGCCGCATATTAGAAGGTCCAAATTTGGCAGGAGCGGCAGCGGTCCATTTCACAAGTGTTCAAGAAGCGACTATTTCGGAGCGATATGGGGCCAAAACTCAAGACTGGGTGATTCCTCTGGGTGTGACAGAATCTACTGTTGCGCCTGCTTCCGGTGAAATGCGCAAAGAGCTTGGTCTTTATCCACAACGACCTCTAATTTTGTATATGTCTCGGCTTGACCCTAAAAAGGGATTAGATTTGCTTTTACCCGCGTTAGCAACCCTCGCGGCAGAAAAGCTAGATTTTCAATTTGTGTTAGCGGGTAGCAATCCTCAAGATCGGGCCTATGAGAAGTATATTCAGGAGGCGTTTAGTCAAAACCAGATCCTGCGTGATCGCGTAAAAGTGATGGGATTTGTGCAAGGGCGCCAAAAAGAGGGGCTGCTCAAGGATGCTGATTTATTTGTGCTGCCTTCTTATTATGAAAACTTTGGAATTGCTGTCGCGGAGGCCTTAGTCGCTGGAACCCCCGTCGTGATTTCGGATCAGGTGGATATTCATCCTGAGGTCAGGGCTTATGATGCCGGCTGGATATCTCGCTGTGAAGTTCCAGATCTGTGTATTCAGCTGCGAGCAGCCCTCTCAGAAAGTACTGAATGGCCCACGAAAAGTGACAATGCTCGCCGCTTAGCCAAAGAGAAATATACTTGGGGCGCGATTGCCGCCCGTATGCTCACAGCTTACGAAGACGTCTTGAAACAGTCGTCTGCCCCTCTTTAGTCCATCGTTTTTTCCATGCGCTATTGGCAAGAAAGTTTTGCGATCGCAAATCGAATTTTCTGCGAACTCTGGCGACGGCAGCGCAGTTTAATTTTTTGGGGTTTGTTTCCGATTTTTATCCTGTTGCTAAATGGTTTGATTTTGGCAGAACGAGCCCAACTCACTCTCGGCGCCGCGATGGGTCAAGCCGCCCCCGGCACACTAGTGGGCGCCGCCTTATTTTTCAGTTGTTTGGGCGGCAGCGTAGCGACAGTTGTGGCGGAACGGGAACAACAGACCCTGAAGCGTCTCTTTTTGTCGCCCCTGGCAGGGCTGTCCTATTTCGGGGGGATTTTTCTGGTGCATGGCGCGATTGCAGCGGCGCAAACCGCTATTGTTTGTCTTTTAGCGCTCGCCTTGGGCGCGACTTTTAGCACCACTTTTGTCTGGGGTCTCGGTGTCATCATCTTGAGTGTGTGTGCCTATACAGGGCTGGGCTTTATTTTGGGAGGATTACTGGCTCGCCGCACAGAAGACGTAAATGCGCTGGTAGCCGCGTTTGGTGTGCCGTTGCTGATCCTAGGTGGGGCATTCATGCCTGTGACGTTTTTTCCTGATAGTCTCAAACGTCTGGCTGAATTTAATCCTATTTATCACATGAACGAAGCGTTAAGCGGGCTCTGGCTGACAGATTCAGATTTAACGGCCGCACTTCAACATAGTAGTATTTTGCTACTGTTTGCCGTGGCGAGTGCTTTGGGCGGGTGGTGGACCTATCAATGGATGATTCTGCGAGAAAAACAACTGTGAATCCATCATCTACTGAATCTCTGTCAGCATCGCCCATGTTGCAGATTACTCAACTGAGCAAGTGGTTTGGAGAGCAACAAGTTGTACAAAATCTCAGTTTCGACATTTTCCCAGGGGAAGTATTTGGCTTACTCGGACCTAATGGTGCGGGGAAAACTACCACCATTAATCTAATTTGCGGCTTACTTCAGTCTGATCAAGGTCAGCTCAAGTTAGCCGGAGACCCTATCAATGAGCGCAGTAAATCTTTGATTGGCATAGCCCCTCAGCAAAACTTGCTTTACGGAAGTTTGACCTGCCAGGAAAACCTCGATTTTTTTGCCCGCATTTACGGTCTGTCTCCGCAACAGCGTAAACAGCAGGTGCGACAAGCCTTGGCGGCGGTTAATCTCAGCGAACGGCGGCACACGTTAGCGAGTCAATTAAGTGGCGGTATGCAACGGCGACTGAATGTTGCGATCGCGTTAGTCCATGAGCCGAAACTGGTCATTCTAGATGAACCGACCACTGGCTTGGATATTGATGCCCGTTATGAAATTTGGGCTTTAATTCATTCCCTGCAAAAAAAAGGGACCGCGGTGCTGTTGACTACTCATCTACTTGACGAAGCAGAACGTCTTTGTCAACGTATCGGCATTTTGCAACTAGGTCAACTCGTCGCCCAAGGCAGTCTTGATGAGCTTCGTACGGCCATTCCCGCTGCTGCGATCGCACTTCTGGAAACAACCGATGAACCAAAAATCCTGGCTAAAGCGGCCTGTCTCGGTTGGACTTGTCGGCGGTATCGGGAAAAGTTGGCGCTATGGTTACCCCAACTATTTTCTCTCAGTCAAGTCGTTGCCCTGTTGGGGGACTTACCGGTAAGCGCCTTATCTATATCGCCGGTCACCCTCGAGTATCTTTATCTTGAGATTACACAATCACTCCAAACTATTCCTCCTAGATAGGTATCTAAATGAACTTTCTCCTCTCTATTCAATGACTGTTATATTTTGCGGCTTATTCTTCGCTTGTTCGCCAATCGGACACTGGCCTCTTAATCAGACTCTGGCTCCTGGATAGAGGTGAGGAACCGGAAGCAAAAGAGCGAGTTTCGCCACATCACCATCTGGCTGGGTCACGAACTCTTGGGGACAGGATTGTCGGCATATCGAGCACTTCAACCGTATCCCAAATGCCATATTGACTTTGTAGCGATTAAATGTAGTTCACATCGAAATAATAGTGGCAAAGATAGCGTGCTTTAATGTGCACTCCGAACGTCAAAATATCTCCATCTGTTAGCAGCGACTGGGTGTCGACTCGTTGATTATTTAAAAAGGTGCCATTGTTGCTAGGACCACCACCAATTTCACCCTCGATCAATTGGAATTGTAAGCTATCCCCACAGCCCATTTTCCAAAGGTAGGCATGATGACGAGAAAGAGTTTTATTCGTAATCACAATGTGATTACGGCGATGGCGACTGATAGATATGACAGAACTT
>JBCDHF010000351.1:0-5059 GCA_038750375.1 Cyanobacteria bacterium P01_H01_bin.15 | reverse complement strand
TCTAGACTTTAGATGTTAGCTTAATTGGCTTTTGAGTTATGCAGAAATGCCGCATAACAAATCTGTTGCAGCGGACTGACTTCTGTGTCTAGCTATAAATTCATATCTGTTAGTAGCCGCTGAATAGAATCTTTAGGCTGCCGTAATAGACTTCCAGATTTTTCTCGCAGACCAATTGTCAGACAAGTAGAAGTTTTTTGTTTTCTATATTAACCATGGCATTTCCTGAGCGTTATCTGGAGGGAGAATATGAAGAATTTTGGCTCGAATTACAGCAGCTTAACTATATTAATAATGAGTCTTTAGAAGCTGATGCAATGTCTGTTGCCAGGGAGGCAATGAGACGGGTTAGAATCAACATAAAGGGCACACGAACTGCTTTGTTCAGGATCTGCCAACACGATAAGCCACTCGCAGCCGGTGGCGCTGGCCGTTGGGTTGCCAACTTCCGTGCGAAATAATTTACATGGATGACCTCACTAAACAAGTTGCAGACAAGGCCTCACGAGCCGTCGCCCAGTTAAAAGATCGTTCCAACAATTCGCTCGACTACTCGGAAGCGAGTCTAACCGTCGTCGAAGAAATACTGGCGGAGGCCTCCGAATACATTGACCAAATGCCGAACAACCAGATTGATGTGCTGGTTCATATTCTTGGTTGCTACGTGCTCGAAGTGGGTCGACAGGAATTCGGCGGAAAATACTATTGGCACGATGGATATGATCAGCCTGTCCTTGTCGTTGGGGAACCGGATCACAAGATCGCAATGCTCACATTTGACAAAATCCGAGGACGTTTATCCGGTGACAAAGCCGACAATATCCCATTCTTCTACGATGGCTTTGCAGCTCGCTCGCGGCAAGCAGAACCGGGTGCGGATGTTCTCTATGTTTGACATCGGACGAAACAACCCGCGCTGCAAATGCAGCATAACTCTGGTTGTTCAAACGTTTATCTTATTGGGCATAAGCATCCTGATAAACGAGGTCTAGTTTCTGTGCCAGGTAAATGGGGTGATAATCTGGCTCCAGGAACGTCTGAAAATCTTGGTGATACTATTAATGTTACTTGCTACCGCACAGCTCAAGGCTGTCATGCTGAAATACCAACATCAGTTCTTCAGATCCGTTTAGCAAGCTATATCTCATCAGGTAATCTTCAGTTATTTCTGACAGCACAAAGAAAATACAAGTTAGGTTGAACTAGTTAACATCCAAAAATTTTATTCAGATTATCGATGTAAAAATGCCGTTTTCTGAGCAAATAGAGTTGCAAAAATAGCTTCAAAAGGTTTATCGTCACTATCTTTGCGATGGAATGTGCCAACGTCTTCCCGATATTCAATGATCTGCCAGTGTGCGTAGTAGCGGCGCAGTTCTTGAGGTGCGAAAGTAGAGGGAAAATCAATAGAACAAGGAAACTCCGCTGAGGAGACAGGAGCAATAATAAAATGATGGCCATTTTGAGTAGTGTGGGCTTGCATATCCTCAATCACAGCGTTCAATGCGTCGTGCTTTAAAAACTGAAAAACAACTGTAGAGATTATAAGATCATAATAATCATCGAGGGTCGCTGATGCGATATCATACTCCCGTGCTTGAAAGCGATCGCCCACATTTTCTGCTGCAATAACCGTCTGCAGACCCTTAATCGAGTCAACGTTTTTATCCAGTGCTGTAACCCGGTGTCCCTGAGTATATAAGTAGGTTGCGTTGCGACCTTTGCCACAACCTAAATCCAAGATATTCATGTTGACTTGATCTGCCAAAGGTTTCTGAATTAACGCTTTGATATCCTGATGGGGAGCGGCGAACTGATATTTCTTTTGAAAATAGTCCTCAGCTCGGCAGTAAAATTCAACAAAACAGCGTACTGTCCCCAATGGCTTAACCCGATGCCAATCCCCCGGCGACACAAAAAAATCTGTGTGCTGTGGTGTGATAATCTCTGTAGATAAAACTTCTTCGGTTTCACTTAACGCATCGTATTGTAATTGTCCCGCTTCTACCGTAATCTTTGCCCAAGTCCTTTGTTTCGTATTGTGCCGAGTTTGAAATGATTCGGGTAGAGTTGTTTCTGTCCAGATGGGTAAGGTCTTGTATTTGACCAGTGAATCTAATGTCGCCATGGATTCTGTCATGATCACTATCCCAAACAGCGTATGAGCTCTCTAGAGAGTAAGTACGATCTTGTTCCGTTACAGCCCAGAGTATAACCCACAGCGTAGCAGGAGAGTTTCAAGATAGTTAGACTTATTAAGATGAGATTGATTTGCTGATTGCAGTCTGTACATTTTTAATCACAATATACAAAATAGGTAATACCAATAAACTCAAAATAGTGGCCACAAGTAAGCCACCAAAAAGTGGATAACCGACGGAATGACGAGCAACCGCACCAGCCCCAGTTGCAATAACGAGGGGGAAGAAGCCAACCAAGGCAGAAATAGCCGTCATAATAATCGGACGAAAACGTAACCTAACAGACTTAAGAACTGCATTGCTAACAGACAGACCTTGGGCCCGTAATTGATTGGCATACTCAACAATTAAGATGCCGTTTTTGCTGGCCAACCCAATTAGCATCAAAAAAGAAATATTGGCATACACATTGTGGCTAAGCCCACCCACCATCAAAAAGGCGATCGCTCCCAAAAGAGCCAACGGCACGGTCAATAAAATAATCAGTGGATCAACAAAACTTTCATACTGCGATGCCAAAGCAAGAAAGACCATCGCAATGCCCAGGCCAAAGATTAAAGCACCCCGATTACCCGCCGTAATTTGTAACTTGGCTAGCCCCGTCCAGGCGTAACCCACCTGAGGTAGCTTGGCTGCTTGAATAGCGGCTTCTGTCTCGCTGAGAACCTGACCACTGCTGAATTGCTCCTCATTGCCATGCACTGTGAGTGAAACGGCTCGCCGCGTATCATAGTGCAAAATTTGTTCGGGTTGTTCGGATGAGCGGACGTCAATCAGACTGCCCAATGGCACCAGTTGATTGGTACGCCCAGCGACGGTTAAATTGCCGATATCTTCTGGGGAACTGCGGAAGCGTGCATCCGCTT
Organism: Cyanobacteria bacterium P01_H01_bin.15; assembly: GCA_038750375.1. Classification (GTDB taxonomy): domain Bacteria; phylum Cyanobacteriota; class Cyanobacteriia; order Cyanobacteriales; family JAAUTE01; genus JAAUTE01. The sequence goes on along the minus strand of JBCDHF010000351.1, from coordinate 1,992 downwards.
GCAGATAGACATCATAGGATGTGCCATTGATTACGGCGTCGGTTACATAGGTTCCACCAATCGCGGCACTTAGGGTTTCGGCCGCTTGCTGAAAATCCACATTGAGGATATCCATCTGGGTGCGATTAAAATCAATGCTTAACCCGGGTGCACTACCACTAGAGCCCGGATCGACGCTGGTGATCGCCGGTTTACTTTGAATCACACCTGTGACGTTTTGCGAGTTCTCGATCAAGGCATCGAGCTTCAGACTGCCACCGCTTTCGTCTTGGAGGCTGACCGTATAGCCCCCTTGATTACCAAATCCCCCTACGGCTGGCGGGTTAATGGCGATCGCCAGATGGCCGACTGGCGGATCCATCAAGCCCTGTTTTGCAAATTCACTATTGAGACGATTCGTGATCGCCTCTACGGATTGATCGGGTCGCTTGCGCTCCTCCCAGGGTTTGAGTCGCGTGAAAAACATGCCCTGATTCGCTTGGAGACCATCCGTTGGGCCAATTCCGGTAATTCCGGCATAGGTATCAATATCCGGTTCCTGATTTAAGAGGGTCTCAATTTGTTTAATTAACGTCTGGGTCTCTTGCGATGAGGTACCGGCGGGTCCTTGCACAATAATCATAAAATTGCCCGTATCTTCCTGGGGCACAAATCCGGCTGGGACCAATTTAAAGAGTTGATAGGTGCCCACAAGTCCCACGACAAAGCCAATCATGACCAGGTAACGCCACCGGAGTAAAAAGCGGACCAGGCTCAGGTAGCGTTCAATTACCCCGTCAACCCCCTGATTAAAGGGACGAAATAGCCGCTCGACCCGACCGCCGGTTTGGCGAGGTCGCAATAAAATCGCCGCTACACTGGGGCTAAAACTTAAGGCCACAAAAGCGGACACCAGAATCGCAAAGACAATAATTAGAGCAAATTGCTCATACAGCCGTCCGGTCACCCCGGGCGTAAAAATAACCGGGACAAAAATCACCATTAACACCAGCGATGTGGCAATGATCGCCCCCGCTAGTTCCTCCATGGCGGCTGCGGCAGCGGCAGGGGGTGATAAGCCTTGATCGATCTTAGTTACTAGAGCTTCCACCACCACAATGGCATCGTCAACGACCAACCCAGTCGCTAAAATCAGGCCAAACATGGTCAAGGTATTGAGTGAAAAGCCGAGCAAATAGGTAAATAAAAGGCTACCGATCAGCGAAACCGGCAGGGCGATCGCGGTAATAATCGTAGTCCGCCAGTCTTGCAAAAAGATAAAAATCACCAGAATTACCAGGGTGATCGCTTCCGCCAAGGTGAGGATAATTTCTTCAGCAGAGATCTTGATAAATTGGGTGCTATCAAAATCGAGTTGAGCGACAAGGCCGGGTGGGAAGGCTTGCTCTAACTGAGCCATCACCTGGTCAATCGCTTGGGCGGTTCTGAGGGCGTTACTGCCTGGGGATTGCGAGATGGCGATCGCGGCACCGGGTTTACCTTCAAAACTAGGACTGAAATTATAGGTTTCGGCACCCCATTCCACCCGAGCTACATCTTGCACCCGTACAAAGCCGCCATCAGGCAAGGCTTTAAGCACTAAGTTGGCAAAGCCATCCAGGCTGTCAAGTTGGGTGTTGAGTTCTAGGGGTAACGTGTATTCTTGTCCGGGAGGGGCTGGAGCCTGGCCGATCGCCCCGCCACTAATCGAGAGCGTTTGGCTATTAATCGCGTTTTTAACATCCAGAACCGTCAGATCGTGGAGCGCCAGTTGATCGAGATCCAACCAGATGCGCACCGCACTGGGCTTACCGTAGTTTTGGACATCCCCAACCCCGTCAATTTGCTTCAGCGGGTCGAGCATATATTGCTGTACATAGTTGGCAACGAAGAGGTCATCGTAGCGCCCATCGGGTGAGGAAACTCCATATACTCTCAGAGTATTGGGAGAAGAGGCACTGGCAGAGACCCCATTACGCTGCACTGGTTGAGGCAATTGTGACAAGACTTGGG
>JBCDHF010000350.1:0-5082 GCA_038750375.1 Cyanobacteria bacterium P01_H01_bin.15 | reverse complement strand
GCTAGTAATCTCCCCCGCTATCTGCGTTTATTGTAAAAATACTTTTTCTAACCTTGAGTTTGAGGTGCTGTTCCGAACCGCAACTTAAAACAAATCTGTATTTTTAAACTGGGGCTGGGACTGGACCCGGGCGGATTCGCCACAGGTGCGTGGGGTGGGGAAGAGCTTACCCGGATTAGCAAGCCCCTTGGGATTAAGTGCGCCGCGAACCCACTGCATAGTTTCCAGATCAATATCGCTGAACATATCCGGCATAAAGCAATTTTTATCCATACCGATACCATGTTCGCCCGAGATGCTGCCACCCAAACGCACGCACAGCTTGAGGATTTCACCACCGAGTTCTTCTACTTCCTCAAAGGCGCCGGGCACTGACCCATCGTAAAGAATCAATGGATGTAAGTTTCCATCTCCAGCGTGAAAAACGTTGGCAACGAGGTAGCCGTACTGTTCGCTAAGCCGGTTAATCTCAGTTAGCGCTTCTGCAATCCGAGTGCGCGGAATCACCCCGTCTTGAACAAAGTAGTTCGGGCTCATCTGACCGGCTGCGGCAAAGGCCGCTTTTCGTCCTTTCCAAAGCTTCTGCCGCGTTTCGAGATCGTCGGCACAGGTCACACTTCGGGCCCCGATGCGATCGCAAATTTGTTGAACTCGTTCTTTGTAACCTTCGACTTCGACCTGTAGCCCATCTAGTTCAATCAGCAAGATGGCGCCCGCATCCCTCGGATAGCAGCCGGTTTTAGCCACATCTTCCACCGCATTGATGCTGAGGTTATCCATAATCTCCATCCCTGCCGGAATGATACCCGCGCTGGTAATGGCAGCCACCGCTTCTCCGGCGGTCTCCACTTCTGCAAAGTCAGCAAGGATCACGCTGACCGTCTCGGGGACTTTTAAAATTTTGAGGGTAACTTCTGTGGCGATGCCCAAGGTTCCTTCGGACCCCACGAACACACCCATCAGGTCGTAGCCAGGCATTTCCGGGATTACGCCACCCAATTCTTGGATATCGCCATTCGGCCAGACAACGGTGGCACCCAGCACGTGATTGGTCGTAACGCCGTATTTGAGACAATGAACACCGCCAGAGTTTTCTGCAACGTTCCCGCCGATGGAGCAAATGATTTGGCTGGAGGGATCGGGCGCATAATAAAAGCCCGCACCGCTGACAGCCTGTGTCACCCAGTTATTAATGACGCCTGGTTGAACTACGACAAATTGATTGTCTAGATCAATTTTCAAAATCTGGCGCATCCGAGCGGTCACGATTAAAACGCAGTCTTCAACTGGCAGCGCACCGCCCGACAGTCCGGTCCCAGATCCCCGGGCAACCCAGGGTAAATCGTGGTCGTGACAAATTTTCAGAATGGCTGAAACCTGCTCCGTCGTCCGAGGCAAAAGCGCCAAGGCCGGCCGTTGACGGTAGGCCGCTAACCCATCGCACTCATAGGTAAACAGCTCGTCTTTGCGACGAACAACTCCATCTCTGCCGAGAATTTTTTCAAATTTACGGATATGAGGCTGAATGCGATCACGTTTGAAACTAGCAAGAACCATGGCGTGGAGAATTGCAGAGGGGAGGGGGATTTATCGCCTTTGCCGGAGCGCTTAGGACAATTGTGGTTTTGTATTGCCCAATCCCAGCGCGTTCTGGCCCGCAGCCGTCTCCCTATCAAGGTGTGGTGGCTGCTATGGTCGACTGCTTTTATTGTGACAGACTTCTCCCCTTGGGCCGGGCTCTTGACCATAAACGATCCTCTTTTAGCAGGGGCTGTATCGGCGTTCTGAATGATCAACTGATCGAACATAAGAAGACCGACCCCAAACCTTGAAAGTGTTTCAAAAAAAAGGAGACCCGAACAGATCCCCTTTCATCGTTTTAATTAAGTTGTCTAAACGCGAAATTGTCTATCTACAGGCCCCGCTTTAACGAGATTTCAACCTGGCGAAACTCTTTATCTAAACGAGTTTTCAGCTTTTCTGGTAACGGACGATTGCCGTAGGAGCTATAGTAGCCAGCCAAGGCATTGAGCGCTGTCTGCATCGTAGTGAATGAACGACTGCCTCCTTTTTTATCATCACGACGATAGCGGGAGACGTAGTCATTAATCTGGCTGCGAGCTAAGGTTTTCAGTTCAGTATCACCCTCATCCGTTTTGTCAGAGTTGATCGCAGACCGCAGCGTTTCAATGACGGTTAAAGTGTCTTGTGTATAGTTGCCAGTCAAACCACTGGGGTTAGTGGTGCAACCAGAGAGCGTGATGACTGCAACGAGGGCCAAGCTGAGAAAGCGACCGAGCCAGGTTTTGAAAAACATGATGTAAAAGGGCGGTTTTGCTAGGAATTTTCAGTTCCACCAATCCTACCATCTTGACGACCCTCGACCGATCCGGCGGTTTCTTACCATCAGTCACCTTTGTCAGCTCAGGGTTACTTATCAGAAACGCCATAGGTTAGGCCATTCAAGTTTGAGATGTTTTCCGCGATCAGGCGCGGGCTATGGGAGCGTAGAAGTCTAGGGACGACCCCGCTCATCTCGCCGAAGCTGTAGGGCTTCATTAAGCTGCATCCGTTGCTCTTGGGTCAGAATTTCGCGTATTTCCAAGCGGCTCTCGAAGAGTAAATCTTGTAGTTGTGAGCGCAACGTTTTGACCTTTTCCTGCTGTGCCTGAACCTCGGAACTAGAGGCATCACTGGCAGAAAGTCGATTTAAATCCTCTTGAGCTCGTCTGAGGGCATCCCGATTAGAGCGAAATTGATTGCGATATTTGCCATGAATCGCCTCAATTTGCTGTCGCTGTTGCGAATTAAGGTCCAAGGTTTCGAGGATTTCACCGGGAGCTTGAGCCAACACCTGCAGTGTTGAGTACCGCTGGCGGACGGACGGAAGATCTTCAGCCAGGGCGGTTATGGGACTAGCTATTGACAGCTGATTATTATGGCCGAATTGGCCTTTGGCTTGGGCGGTCGTTGCCAATAGCAGCGTAATAGCGCCAGCTAACGCTAGACGATTGGGGACGGAACGGGACATAGCAAACAACTCCATCAGCGATCCACATAAGAAAGGGGTTTAGTCAGTTGAATTGAGCGGGGCCGCTAGCAGCAGCAACGGATCTGAAGTAGCGGTAGCGGCATGAACAGCGGGCTCCAGACCTCCTTCCCAGCTCACCATCAAAAACTCTTCGAGTTCAGCTGAATTAGCTAGTTGGGGCGTGGGGTTAAAGCTCCGGTAGGTAACGGTTCCGAGTAAGCCCACTGCGATCGCGCCGGGAATCAGCCAGTGCCAAGGACGAGTAGCTGATTTTCGGGGTGGTAAGCTGGCTAAAAGTTTGGCTTCAAACCCTTCTGGGGCCGGGGGCACATCGGGTTGATACCGCTTCAAAAAAGCAACCAGTTTTTGGTCATCATCGGTGGGCAGATCATTGAGATTCATAACGTGACTCCTTCTTGGACGAGAAACGCTTTGAGTGCTTTTCTTCCGTGGAATAAACGAGATTTAACAGTCCCTACCGGAATTTTAAGCACTTGAGCAATATCTTTTTGCGGCATGTCTTGTAAATCGTGCAGAACGACTACGGCCCGATGATCTTGGGTGAGGTGTGCTAAGCCCCGTTTTACAAGACCTTGATAGTGAAGCGCCATCACATCCGGCGAGTCTTGCGGTCGTGATAGGGTTTCTGCGAGACTGGGTGTCGCTTCGTTGGGATCGGTATTAAACACGTGACTTTGGGTTTTAGGTTGTTTAGCCAGTTGGCGGCGACGATCGGTCGCAACATTCCAGGCAATGCGATAAAGCCAGGTGGAAAAATAGGCTGGCTCCCGCAGTTTGGGGAGTCCTCGCCAGGCTCTCAAAAATACGTCCTGCACTAGATCGTCGAGGTTTTGAGTGCCGCACAGCTGATATAGCGTTGCGCGTACTTTGCGCTCATGATGACGATAGAGTTGCTGGAACGCAGTGCGATCGCCTTGTTGACAACGGGCAACTAGCTCTTTGATTGGGGTTTCCACTTTATTTTCTAAAGCCACCAAATTTGGTTCCTCCCCAGGATGGTCGCAGCTATAGACGGGAGGGGTTGGTGCAACGGTTCAATCCCGCTGCATCATTTTCGAGGGGTTAGATCCAACCTCGTCGATTTTTAGACCATGCAATATGAGGATGAGCAAACTTTTCCCCTGCCAGGCAAAAATTTAAGTTCGGAGAGCGGGCGCAGCTGTTGCGATCACAACTTTTTGAGCCTTTAATAATTCGCTAATGCCTTTCTCGGCGAGATCGAGCAGGCGGTTGAGTCCCTGGCGATTGAAGGATTTTTCTTCGGCAGTGCCTTGGATTTCAATAAGTTCTAAGTCGCTGTTCATGACGATATTACAATCGACTTCGGCCGCGACATCTTCTTCATATTGCAAATCTAAGCGGGCTTCCCCGTCGATAATGCCCACAGAAATGGCGGCAATGGCTTTGAGCAAAGGAGAGTCCGTTATTAGTTCCTGTTCTTGCATTTTTGCGATCGCAAGAGCCAGGGCCACATATCCGCCTGTGATGGCAGTGGTACGAGTCCCCGCATCAGCCTGCAACACATCAGCATCAATATAAATTGTGTTCTCGCCCAGCTTTGTCAAATCGAGTGCGGCGCGGAGGCTGCGACCAATTAAACGCTGGATTTCTTGCGTTCGTCCGGAGAGCTTCATTGTTTCGCGCCGATGGCGAGTATTGGTCGCGCTCGGCAACATTCGATATTCAGCCGTGAGCCAGCCCTGACCACTGTCTTTGAGGAATCTCGGTACGCCCGGTTCAACGGTTGCGGTACAAAGCACATGGGTATCGCCACATTTCGCCAGCACCGAACCTGCTGCATGGCGCGTAAAGTTAGGCTGGAATGAAATCGGGCGTAAACTGTCGACTGTTCTTCCCTCGGGACGCGACTGAGACATAGTCAAAAAAGCAAGATAAAAATAGGTCGCCGCTTATTCTAGGTCAACCACTGTTATGTCTGACCCCCTCTGGATAGAAGGCATCAGAAAAGCAACTGTTTACATAGGACCTAAATTGGTTTTAATGTCCATATTTCAAAGCTTTCATATTTT
>JBCDHF010000349.1:0-5098 GCA_038750375.1 Cyanobacteria bacterium P01_H01_bin.15 | reverse complement strand
CGGCTACTAGCGAGGGACGAGTGAAACTGAGAAGTGCTCGGATTAGTCGGTACCCGAATCGCTGCTTCCCGATTGTCGTACCCCCACACTTGATAAGCTCCGCTCCAACACCGAGGTTGCAACCGGTGATAAGAATTGGTGCTCGGTGTTGTAATCGCCATCAATGCAGGTAAGTGCGCTAATAGCCCGGCTATAAAAGTAGAAGCAACGTCTGAAAGCTTCCCTGCGCCGTTGTGAGTAATATTTTTCTTCGTATCCCAAAGACTCAAATGCAAATGACAACCACTACCGGCTGCATCCTCAAAAATCTTCGGCACGAAAGATGCGACTAACCCATGGTGTCTAGCGATCGCTTTCACGGTTTCCCGATAAATAATCTGTTGATCGGCTGCTCCTAACGGTTCTCGGTGACGCACGGAAATTTCTTGCTGCCCTGGTCCCGACTCTGGATAATACTGCTCAATGGCTAACCCCTGCTGCGTTAGCGATTTTGCGATCGCATTAATAATTTCGTAATGCAAATCCATTGCTAAGGTCGTTGCAAACACGGTCTGATCGCCCGGAACAATCTGACCATTTTCCTGGCGGAGTAAATAAAACTCAGGTTCAAACGCGGCTTGGAACTGAAGCCCCTGTTCTGCGGCGGCCGTCACCATCCGTTGTAAAAATTGCCGGCTACACCATGGCCAAGGCTGATTGTTCGCCACCATGTCACCAAATACCCGAGCCTGTCCTGGCGCGTAGGGTAAGGTTTGTAAGGTTTTCCAGTCCGGCTGTAGCCAAACTTCACCGACTGGACCTAAATAAGGGTCGGGTACTGGCGCATCCATCATCACTGGAATTGCCTGTTGCGCAGCCGATAAGCCCACCCCGATATCGATTCTCTCGGACAGGGCATCTAAGTGAATTGCTTTTCCGCGTATCACATTGGCGTTATCGCACCATACCACCCGCACAAACTCAATATTCTGGGCTTTTAAACTCTCAATAGAAGGTAAAACCATTGATCGTTAAGGGATTAGATGAATGAATCAGCTTCCTAATCATACCCAATGGGTCAATTTCCTCGTAGCCAAAGCCCTCTCTTTTCCCGCAGAGTTTTAAATCTAAGGAACGTCTAATGGAACAGCTATGTTGTCTTGAGCAACAGGACTCATCATGGGCGCTAATTTCAGCCAGCTGATTATATCCAGATTGTTGAAACTAACTTTTCTCTGGTTGCTTCGAATCTGTTGACTTAATCAATTTTATAAGCCATTAAGTTTTCTGCTTTGGCATATTTCAAAGAAGATTCGTGGGTCGCCGCTACCTTAACTTTTGGGGCAACCCCTGCTTCGAATGCTTCTTGCCAACGGCTCGCACACAAACACCAACAATCGCCGGGTTTGAGACCCGGAAAATTGTACTCTGGTCGCGGCGTACTCAGATCATTGCCTTGGGTTTTCGTAAACGCTAAAAACTCAGCCGTCATTTCTGCACAGACGGTATGGCTACCGTAGTCCATCGGACCGGTATTACAATAACCATCCCGATAAAAACCGGTGCGGGGACTACTGCAACAGTGTTCTAGCGGCTCTCCTAGTATATTCTTGGCTGTAGACATTGTATTTAGGCGCTGAGTGGACGGGCTTTCGCGATTAAGATATCGGGCTCCAGAACGTATTTTAAGGGATTGTATTTGGTCCCGTATGGTTTACCGCCGAGGTAGGACTGGAACCTGTTTATAAGAGTTTAACGATCGTGCCAGTGTTCTCAATAAGAAGCTTTGTGTTAACTATGCAATTTTTCTATGAATTGCTGCCCTCGGCTCATTCTTACTCGTATCAAGCAAGCAGAATCTAGTTCAACGTTGCTGGGTATGCTTGCAATGAAAATCTCAACGGGTAAATGAAGAGACAGAGTCCGCTAAAATAAGCGCTTGGTTTCTTTAAAAAGTTCCTCACCGCATGGTCGCCGTTTTTTCTACCAAACAAGAATTCCCCCTGGCCGCTGTCATTGGACAAGAGGCAATTAAGCTCGCGCTTTTGTTGGCGGCAATCGATCCAGGGTTGGGTGGCGTCGCGATCGCTGGACGTCGTGGGACGGCTAAATCGGTTATGGCTAGAGGCATTGCGAGTTTGCTGCCGCCAATTGAAGTGATCAAAGGTTCGTTTTGTAATCTGGATGCTGACGAGCCAGAAACCTGGGACCCGCAAACGGTTTTGCAATACGCTGAGACCGATCTGGGCAAAATCCCCCGGCTGGTGATTCCCTCGCCATTTGTGCAGGTGCCTCTGGGCGTTACCGAAGATCGGCTCCTGGGTTCAGTAGATGTGGAACAATCCATGCAGCGAGGGGAGCCGGTCTTCCAGCCGGGATTATTAGCTCAAGCCCATCGCGGTGTGCTGTATGTGGATGACATTAATTTGCTGGATGACGACATTGCCAACCAACTGTTGGCGGTCATTAGCAGTGGACGCAACTTGATCGAGCGGGAAGGCATCAGCTTTAGTCATCCTTGTCAGCCGGTGCTGATCGCCACCTACAACCCAGAAGAGGCGCCTTTGCGATCGCAAGTGTTAGATCGAATTGCGATTAATCTGTCTGCAGATGGCGTATTGTCTTTAGATCAGCGTGTGCAGGCGGTCGATGAAGTGATTGACTTTGCGGTGTCACCCCAGGACTTTTTAGCGCAATATGAGTCCGATCTCGATGGTTTGAGAATGGATATTGTGTTGGCTCGGGAATGGCTGAAATCAGTTCGCATTACTCCGGAGCAAATTAACTATTTAGTCGAAGAAGCGATTCGAGGTGCCGTTGAAGGACATCGTGCTGAGATTTTTGCGGCACGAGTGGCTAAAGCAGCAGCGGCTCTAGATGGTCGCGAAGTGGTCACCGCCGATGATTTACGAAAGGCGGTTGAGTTGGTGATTGTCCCCCGCGCCACCGAAATTCCCTCACCCCCACCTGATCAACCTCCCCCACCCCCGCCACCTCCCCCAACCGACGAAGCGGAAGCGGAGACCGATGAATCGGAAGACGATCAAGAAGATTCCGAAAATAACGAAGAGCAAGAGCAACAAGAACCGCCCGGCATTCCAGAGGAGTTTGTCTTTGATCCAGAAGGCGTCGTGCTCGATCCGCAAGTGTTGTACTTTGCGCAAATGACCCAGCGGAATAGCGGGAGCAGCGGTAAACGGAGCCTCGTATTTAGTGAGGATCGCGGCCGTTACGTTAAACCGATGCTCCCGCGTGGGAAAGTGCGTCGAATTGCAGTGGATGCCAGCCTGAGAGCGGCGGCGCCCTATCAAAAAGCACGTCGTGCTCGGCAACCCCATCGCAAAGTGATTGTTGAGCAATCCGATCTGCGCTCTAAACGTCTCGCTAGAAAAGCCGGCGCCCTCATTGTCTTTCTCGTCGATGCCTCGGGTTCGATGGCTCTGAATCGGATGCAGTCGGCGAAGGGAGCGGTGCTGAGGTTGCTGACTCAAGCTTATGAAAACCGTGATCAAATCGCCTTGATTCCCTTCCGGGGGGAGAAAGCTGAAGTCTTGTTGCCCCCGACTCGCTCGATTTCCTTAGCTCGGACTCGCTTGGAAACCATGCCCTGTGGGGGTGGGTCGCCGTTAGCCCATGGTCTGACCCAGGCTGCCCGTATTGGTACTAACGCTCGCATGTCTGGGGATACTGGCCAGGTCGTGATTGTGGCAATTACCGACGGTCGTGGAAATGTCCCGTTAAGTCAATCCTTGGGAGAACCACCGCCGGAAGAAAAACCAGATATCAAAGCAGAACTGCTGGAGATTGCCGGCAAAATCCGGGCCCAGAATATGCAGCTTCTGGTGATCGATACTGAAAAGCGTTTTGTCTCGACCGGTTTTGCCAAGGAACTGGCCGCCGCCGCCGGAGGCAAATATTACCGTTTGCCGAAAGCCACCGATGAGGCGATCGCGTCCATGACCCAACAAGCGATCGCAGATTTAGGTTAGCGGCAAATTCATGATCTGGTTTTGGCGTGGGGTCGGCTTTGCTGGCTTAGGGATGTTAGCGTTGGTAGCTTGGATTTCGCTACGAGTTGCGATCTCATCGGCTCGGCATCCTGCTCCTCAAGGGGTGGTGATGTTGACAGGACATCCCCAAAGAATCACGGTAGCTCTGGATTTGCTCGAACAAGATCCCGACTTACGATTAATTGTGGTTGGGGGGTGTTGGCATATCGAAAACTATCAGCGTGCCTTTCAACGGCGAGCCCCCGGACTGAAGCATCTTCATTTTGAAGCCCAGGCGCTAGATACTCTCACCAGCTTTACTAGCATTCTGCCCTATCTCCGAGCGCAAAAACTGCAACATATCTATGTGGTGACGTCACAAGCTCATATGCCTCGCACTCAACAAATTAGTTGGTGGATTTTGGGGAGTCAAGGGAGAGTGATCACCCCAGTTCCCGCCTCCGATCAGATTAGACCTGAACATCCATCAAGGCGCTTTCGCGATACAGCACGAGCGCTTATTTGGCTGCTGACCCGCCAGACTGGAGACCGCTTTAATCCGCGCTATCAACAATGTCTGGAATACCGAAAGTCCTCTCATCAGTAACGAATAAATCTGTTTGGGCTATCTACATCATTTTTAATTGACGATTGTTTGGCTTAAACGCCATTAACATGTACCACAATTTCCCGATGATGACGTAAACTGCGATGCTCCCATACGTAAATACCTTGCCAGGTGCCGAGGACCAGCTGACCGCGACTAACGGGAATTTGTTCGGATGTTTTGGTTAAGACAGAGCGAATGTGAGATGGCATATCGTCCGGACCCTCATCGCTATGGGCATATAAACTAGAGTCTTCTGGCACTAATTTGGCAAAAAAACTATTCAAATCGCCCAACACATTCGGATCGGCATTTTCTTGAATGATCAGACTCGCTGACGTATGTCTAATAAACACGGTACAGAGTCCCGTTTCAATGTGGGCTTGCTCGACAACATTAGCGACTTGACGGGTGATGCGGTGGAGGCATTTGGGGCTGGTTTGAACGGTCAACAATGCTTGATGGTGTTTCATGATGAGCAGTAGTGAAAGAGGGGCAATGAATTATAGCGATTGGGGTCGGG
>JBCDHF010000348.1:0-5120 GCA_038750375.1 Cyanobacteria bacterium P01_H01_bin.15 | reverse complement strand
TGTTTGGGGAAAAGGGATTTCAATATTGTTTTCAGCTAAAGCAATCCAAATAGCTCGATAGAGATCACTTTTAACCGTTAGCGGCATGTCAGGTTTATCAAGGTCAATATAGGCTGCCAGGCGGAAATCTACGCTTGAGTCCCCATAGCCCATTAGGTGAACAGCCGGCGGGGGCTTAGTTTTTACCATGGGATGTTGTTGCGCTGCCTTGAGGAGGATTGCTATCACGTTTTCTGGATCACATTGATAACTTACCCCCACAGGAACTAGCACGCGGACCCAATGATCCGTGCCGGTGTAGGTTGTGACAGTAGACGTAAAAAAATGTTGATTGGGGACAATCTTTTCCACATTATCAAATGTCTTGACGGTGGTTGCGCGAATACTTACTCTTTCAACCGTTGTCGGTTCTCCCTCAACTTCCACCAAATCGCCGGGACGCAAAGATCCTTCAAATAAAAGACCAATACCGCTGATAAAATTGCCGATAATTTCCTTTAGACCAAATCCAATGCCCACCGATAAACCCCCACTAATTGCAGCCAGAGCCGTGGGATTGAAGCCAATATACCCGTATAAGACAACCAGGCCAATGCCGATTAAGAAATAACGCAAGATAATCGAGCTTGCTTGTGCGGCACCTGGCTTTTTATTATTCAATAAAGCAAAGCAATACAGATATACCTGCTCAATTAAGCTCGCGCCGATAATCCAGAGATAGGCACCAACCGTAACTAAGAAAATTGCGCCCAGCGTTATCGGCTTATCAAATAGACTAATTACAGTGACCGTTGATAGTTGCCCAATGTTTGTCAGTAGGCGGAGAATCTGATTAACCAAAAACAGCAGAAATAGCGGCAGAAAAAATTGATAACGATAGCGTTGAACGTCTTCTTTTGGAAAAACTTCAAAGCAAAATAGGAGAAAAATACGATAAATCAGAAAAATCCAGAGAATATTGATGGCAATACTGAATAGACCTGCAGTCCAGCCCCATTGCCGAAAACCAGCTTGAAATATCAACACTGAGATTAGCCACAGGGTCGGCGTAAGCAAAAATTGAAGTAAATCAGTCGTATAGCGTTGGAACCGTTGTTTTTTCGTTTGCGAGTGTTCTGAATTTGAAGATGGATTTCTTTTGGACCAAAGAATCAAAAGACCCTGAGAAATTGACCATCCTAGGGCTAAGCCGATGCCGATTCCTAATAGTTGATGTTGGACGAGAGGGCGCTTCAAGGCATGTACAAATCGCCAACACAGCTCGTAAACTAGTTGTAAATCTGAATTCATCAATTCACTCATCGGCTTGAAGTTAGGTTAGTCATTCTGATAGGGAATTGATAAGTTGAGCCAATTCAATCGCGGCTTCCTCTGGCGGTTTTGCACCTGCCATAACTTGGGCGTAAAGCGCTTGACTAAAATTACTGCTTGCCTGAATTTTTTCAAGTTGCTCAAGTCTTAACTGCATTGAGTTTTTGGACTGAGCTTGGAGAACGGCTTGGATTGGGAACAATCGCGAATCTAGGCTCACATTTTTATTGGCCGGTATTATTGCTTGTAGCTGAACCGTGATCTGTGTTTGCTGTTGAATATTAGTAAAGAACTGCGCAAATCTGAGCGAAATGTTATTTTGAGTTTTACTGGAAGCGGAACTAAATAAGAGCGCATTGACGATTAACGGTGGTGCAGCCCGTCGATTTTGCGTTTGATTGAGTTGAGTTTGATTAACACCCGGCAATAACGCTACCCCAAATTTATTGTTACCCAATAATTCTTTAAGATAAGGAATCTGAGAAGACCAACAAACATGGTAGGCGAGCTTTTCCTCCACAAATGCGTTTTCAAGAGCTTGAGGATTTTCGTTGAGTATAAAGTTCGGTTCACTTTTGACACCTTTGAGCCATGTCATCCAGCGCGCCCAGCCCCATGCCTCTATCTGCTTGAGGTTTACTCGCCCTCTTTGATCTAAGAGCTGCTCTCCGAAAATCTGAGTTCCCCACAGCGTGTCCTCATATCGAGACAATATCCCCACTGAATAGCCTTTTCTGGCTTGCTCAATAAGTTCTGAAAGCGTTTGGGGTAATTCCTTGACTTTCTGTTTGTGGTAGCAAAGGGACTGAGTGTCTAAATCGACAGGGAATCCATATATTTTGCCTCTATAGGAGACCTGCTCAAGCGCTTGCGTCCGAAATTGTTGAGGGTCAATGACATCTTGTCTGATCGGAAGTATAGTTTGTGCTCGAATGAGAGAAAGAAGATTTGTCGACTGAGCATAAATTAAATCTGGTCCGAGCCCTTTGTCGACTTCATGCTCAAGAGAGGAGACCAATTCCTCGAAGGGGACAAACTTCGTGATGATTTTTATATCTGGATAAAGTGTCACAAAGTTCTCAATATATCGAGAAAGAACTTTTTTATAAGTGGAAGTTAAAGACTCTGTCAGATAATTTTGAGGGAAAGTGACCCAAAGAACGATCTCTCCCGATAATTGTAGGTCATCATTATCGACATGATTTGATGTAACTTGATTAGGAGTACAAGATACGAGCACCCCTATTACGCTAAAGATTCCTGCCCACAAAGTTGATTTGGTACAGATACTACTTATTTTTCGTAAGACTGGCTTAAAAAAACTAATTTTCATGGACGGTCTTACTTGAGAAGCTTTTCGGCATAATATCGGAATCTTTTGGATTTTAAGGAGATCTGGAAGTTAAGAGAATAGGACACAAATGCAATTTTTAGGACGGAATAACAGCATTGGGTGCTCCAATTATTACCAAACTAAAACGTACGGTTAGTATTCGTGTTCTCTTGATTGCTGTACTTCTATTTGCCCTCTCGCAGATTGTCTTGTCGCTTCATTACTGACCTCAGAAACTTGAATGTGATGCATTCAGTGTAGGCAATTTGCCAGTCGAAATTCTGTTTTGATTTAGGAGCCGTTCCATTAATCGACCGCTGACCGTTTTTAGAAATCGGGTTTGGAACAAAGTAATTTTGGCTGCTTGCCAAACTCCAGAATCAGAAATTTTTGCGATCGCATTCGAATCCGAAAAAATTGAAGCGGTCGCCCCACCTGAGTCCTTTAGCCTAGAGAACTCGAAACATCTCTCAGAACTCGTGACCATGAACTTACTCGGAGGCTTATTATCTTTCACCAGATCGCTTAGGTTTAAGTTTCCGAATTCTATCTAGAGCGTTCTGGCACGCAGCCGCACCTTTACGAACGTGTCGGCTGCTATATCTGCTGCGATCGCGAAGTTCTGAGAATCAGTTGAACTCAACTCGGACAATTGTTCTGGACTCCACCCATTGGGATGGACGCTGCATTTTGCGAAGAACGACTCAAAGTCGAGACGATTTTATCGGGTACCGCTCTGAAAAATCTGTGAGGCGTGGAGAGCTTAAACACACTGAGAATTATTTATCTACTTCAAGGGAAATTAGCCGGTTCGATTATTCAGAAGTCAGCGTTTTAAAAATCATTCGTTCTGAAAAGAAAACTCTTCTCGAAGCTTCGGCAACAATTCTCATTTTTGTCGAAACTTCAAGCTTTTTCAAGCGCCGGATATCTCATCACACTTCAAATACCTGTAGATATAAGAATGCTTAAATGTTCACTGAGAAGTACAAGACAACTCTGTCCACGATCTGCTTCGCTAGATCACTTAGGAACCCTTTCATGTTGAGCCACTTAATCTAGAAGCGGTCTGCTGAGCCCCGCTGTTTCGAAAGCGAAAATCCCTCAAAATCACTGTTCGATGAATTGCGTTTCTTTACGAGGCTGTTTTGCAGTGCGGAATTCTAAATACTTATCATCTGTTTTCTTCTATGTTTGTGTGATTGCTAGAGCGAGACCCAGGAAATTCACTTTTTTAGAAGCACCATGCTTCTAAAACCCTGCAGACTCGACCCTCTCAGAACAGAATATTTTGAATTTGATGTCGACGCTCCAGACCTAATTATAGAGCGCCTAGAGTGTCATGGGTCTAAAGGGTGATGACAAATATTTTTGTATCTTATATTTTAGCTTTGAATAAAGAATCTCTACTAAAGCAGTTAAATGCTTAAGATTACGATGAATCGATATTTCAAGTCCCTAGGAATAATATCCTCTTTGAATCTGGCATTTTTACTCTCTGAAGCGATTTTATCTTCTCCAAGTTTTGGCCTGACTTTAACTGAAGTCAGTCTTCCGGAAGATGCCAGCATCGTTGACAGTTGGACGCCTTTAGATTGGCAAGTTTACTGGCGAGGTGGAGGAAAATCAACTTGGGAAGCGACAGTTAGAGAGCGGTATGGAGAGGACCTGGTTCCATTAAGCTTTCCTCAGGATCCTCAAATCAATTTGAGGTGGCCATCTGAACAAGCATTACCTTGGAGTGCTCGGATTGTTGATATCGATGGTGAGAATAGGCAATTAGAGTTTACCAGCGCTGACTGGATTTCAACCGCTCCAGACTCAGTTCAAATTGGCGGAGAGCAAACGATTGTTAGCCAACCGTTTTCAAAGGAACTGAGTCCTCGCGCGTTCACAATCTTTTCCGGCAGTACCTTTATTGAAGGTCGCGCATCTCAGGGAACAGAGGTTGACGTTGGAATCACAAGAATCAATGATCATCTTGTTGAGGGAATTAATTGTCCAGCCATTTCCGTAATTGAAAACCTAGAAGATAACTGCAAGAGTGCGTTTATTAGCGATGAAGAAATTTTGTACATTGAAGGGTGGGCGGCGATGCGATGGCGAGATGGTCTGAACCCATTTCAAACCAACCCTCAAAGCAACTTGCAAATTTTCTTTGAAATATATGATCCGAATGTTATTCGAGGTCAGGATGACGAGCCGTCAACTACAACTCCTGAGACCTCTAATTTGCTAGTTCTTTTGGGACTTGGTGGACTTGGGATCTGGAAATTACGTTTTCGAAATTAGTAGAGTTTTAGTAAGGATTGTGGTGTTGCTGTTTTCAGGGATGAGAGAGGATAGGGGAGAAACAGCAGAGGAAAGTCCCCGATGGAATGCCCAGAATGCAAGTCAACCCATGTCCGCAAAAATGGCATCCGCCGGGGTAAACAGAACCACATTTGCGTGAACTGTGGTCGTCAATTCGTCGAAC
>JBCDHF010000347.1:0-5121 GCA_038750375.1 Cyanobacteria bacterium P01_H01_bin.15 | reverse complement strand
GGATCGATCAAAATCATATGGAGGCGATTGAACTCTATGATCATGGGATAAATGTTGCCAACGCTCAACAGATACTTCCCGCAGAAGCATTAGGACATGAACTGGCTGCTAATTTTTGGTTGGAGCATCAAAAAGCTGAGTTTTCTCAACTTCATTTGCAACAAGCACTCTATAGCTATGAGCGCTGGGGCGCAACTCGTAAAGTTGAAAGCTTATGTAATAAATGTCCTAGTCTATTGACATTCAAATTTGATGAGAAGCAGCCCAAGGTTGCGAATTCTATGAGAGTGAAGCCACGAGGAAACCCGAACTCATTAGATTTAGGGAGTATTCTGAAAGGCTCACAAATTTTATCAGAAGCGATTGTCCTTGAAGAGCTATTGGCGAAATTAATGCACATAGCTATTGAGAACGCAGGTGCGCAGCGAGGTTTTCTTCTATTAGAAAAAGATGGAGATTGGTTTATTGAAGCATCGGGTTGTATTGATCAGCAAGAAATTCAGGTCTTACAGTCTCTTCCCCTAGAACCAGTAAATGCAGATCAAGAACCTTTGCTCTCAAGTTCAATTATTCACTATGTTGCACGCTCACTAACTAACTTAGTTATTGATAATGCTACTGACACGAATCCATATGCTCAAGAACCCTATATTAAGCGGAATCGAGTTAAATCTGTACTATGTATCCCTTTACTGATACGGTCTAAATTGATCGGTATTATCTATCTAGAAAACAATTTACTTGTAGGAGCCTTTAGTACTGATCGAATTGAAGTGCTTAAATTACTTTCTGTCCAAGCGGCTATTTCATTGAAGAACTCCCGTCTCTATGAGAATCTTCAAAATAGTGAAGCCCATTTAGCACAGTTTAATCAGGCACTTTCACAGAAAAATGCTGCACTTGAAGAAGCGAAGAGTAAGCTGGCTTCTTATACTCAAAATTTAGAGCAAAGAGTTGAACAACGAACTGCTGAGCTAACGGAAGTTAACAGACAGCTAAAGCAACAAATCAAAGAACGACAAATAGCACAAAGAAAGCTCCAAGAGGTTAATCATGAGCTTGAAAAGCTAGCCACTATTGATGGTTTAACACAAATTGCAAACCGACGATATTTCGATCATTGCTTACAACACCAATGGAATCAATTGATGCTTGAGGAGCACCCCCTATCTTTAATACTCTTTGATGTAGATTACTTCAAGGACTACAATGACTATTACAGTCATCAGATGGGTGATCATTGTTTGATTTCTATTACAGAAGCTACACGGGCGGTGATTAACTATCCCAAAGATCTGGTGGCTCGGTACGGAGGGGAAGAGTTTGCCGTCATTTTATCTAATGTAGATCAAGCCGGCGCAATTGAAATTTCGGAAAGAATTCGGCGAGCTATTCGTGATCTTGAAATTCCCCATGTGAGATCCCACGTCAGTGATATTGTTACTATTAGCCTCGGTATTGCGACATTATTTCCCTCAGATGACTTTTCTCCAATGGAGCTGTTGCTAAAAGCTGATAAAGCCCTATATGCTGCTAAGCAAAAAGGGCGTGACCGATACCATATATATTCATGATTCGGTTGCTGTTTGAGCTCGGTTTGATGTATAGTTACTTCACCAATCGGGATAAATGCTGTCTCAGTACCGACATGAAATAGGAAGGTGATTGAGAACGGCGTTGAACTTGGAGCGGCAACAAAAGGATGGTCAGCGGTTATAAAAAGGTACCGGAAAATCTCACGGAATCTATTTTTATTTCTTGAGGATGAGAGTATTTCACCGAAGATTTTGCCAGTAAGCAGGCGCTACTGATGAGTGTGTTTTTTTCGGAAGGCGATGAATTCTTTTCGCTCAGATATAGACGCTGATAGGTTTCCCGTAATCCATTCCATCCACAGCACGGAGAATCGCCAAGGGGTGTCTACACTGGAATAAATTTAGAGAGCTTTAATCGAAATGCTATGCACATTTATGTCAAAGATATCACGGGTTTGATTGGAGGTCTCAATCGTGCGAATTTCTGTTACTACTATTCTTCAAAAATATCGAGTTGATCAAAATTGACTTGTTCAGCATCAAGGGTTTTCTTGGTTTTCTTAATGCCTTTGCGCAAACCAACTGCAATCTTGCTATGCTTCTCAATTTGCCCCATGACCTGCTTCGCCCGATCAATTACCTGCGGCGGTAATCCAGCCAATCGGCCGGCCTCAATACCATAAGAACGATCCGCACCACCTGGACGCACTTGATGTAGAAACACAATCCGCTCGGGCAATTCTTTTACTGTGACCTGATAATTTGCAACCCGAGGAATCACACTCGCTAACTCATTCAGCTCGTGATAATGCGTCGCAAAAATCGTACGTGATCGCACAACTATTGCTAAGTATTCCGCCACCGCCCAAGCGATCGATAATCCGTCAAAGGTCGCCGTTCCCCGACCGATCTCATCTAGCAACACCAAAGACCTTTCCGTCGCGTGATTAAGAATATTGGCCGTCTCATTCATTTCCACCATAAACGTAGACTGACCGGTCGCCAGATCATCCACTGCACCCACTCTTGTGAATATGCGATCGCAAATGCCGAGTTGTGCTTCAGAGGCAGGGACAAAACTGCCGGTTTGAGCCAAGAGCTGAATTAACCCAATTTGCCGGAGATAACAGCTTTTTCCGCTGGCGTTGGGTCCCGTAAGAATAATTAGATCCGGCTGGCGGGAACTGCCCATCTCGGTAGAGTTTGGGACAAAAAAGCCTTCTCCTAAAGATTGTTCAACGACAGGATGACGACCCTCGTCGATAAATAAAGTGCGATCGCGAGAAATAGTAGGCCGACAATAGCCTTGATAGACGGCTACTTCCGCAAAGCCTGCTAGCACATCAATCGCGGCGACTTTTTGAGCGACGTTGCGAATTTCTTCGACCTTTTCGCCCACCTTAGCTCGCAACTCCGCAAAAATCTCATATTCCAGCTGATTCAAGTCGTCCTTCGCCGTCAGAATACGTGTTTCTCGTTCTTTGAGTTCTGGTGTAATATAGCGCTCCTCGTTTGTGAGGGTTTGTTTCCGCACATAGTTGTCTGGTGCAGAACCCGCTTTAGAGCGCGGTAGACTGATGAAGTAGCCAAAGGTTTTGTTGTAGCCAACTCTGAGATTCGTAATGCCTAAGCGCTCTCGTTCGGTGACCTCTAAATTCGCTAGCCATTGCTGATCATCTTCTAAACGCTGCCGCATGGCATCAAGTTCTTCATTGACCCCATAGCGAATAACCCCGCCTTCTTTGAGATGAATTGGGGGTGACTCTTCTAACTGGCTCACGACATATCGGCCAAGCTGCTCCAGTTCCGGAGGGGCTTGTTGAAGCGCCTTGACGTAGGGCGTCTCGCCTCGACTCGTAATTTCGGCCAAGTCATTCAATAACACTAATGATTCTGCTAACGCCAACAAGTCTCGTGCGTTGGCTGTACCAGCACCCACTCGACCAGCTAACCGCTCCAAATCATATATCTCTTTGAGAATGAGTCGGATATCTTTGCGCAGATCAATTTTTTTGATCAGCTCTTCCACCGTATCTTGGCGATCGCAAATGGCTTTTTCATTGAGTAGGGGCTGCTGTACCCAGCGTCGTAATGCACGGGACCCAAAGGCTGTAGTCGTTCGATCCAATGCCCAAAGTAGAGACCCGTGAAAAATTCCGTCCCGAACTGTTTGGGTAATTTCTAAATTGCGGCGAGTTTGGGGGTCCAGGATTAGATAATCCGCCAGGCTATAGCTTTTGAGGGGCTGCAAAGGCACCTGAAATGCCTTTTGAGTCTCGTCAATGTAGTTGAGAAGTCCGCCTGCGGCCCGCACCGCCAACGGCAAATGGGCACAACCAATACCCTCCAACGACTTCAAGCGAAACTGCACTAAAATCCGTTCCTTGGCTTCAGTCAAAGAAAACGGAATTTGTGATCGCAAACTGTAGCAAAGGTGATCCGGCAAAAATTCAGGCAAGACGTTAGCCGATTCCCCCGGACGAATAAACAGCTGTGAACCCGGACTATCCGTTGGAAACAGCACTTCAGAAGGCTGTAGTCGCAGTAGCTCAGAAATTAAGGTGTCTAGAGATTCGCCTTGAGTGGTCAGAAACTCACCCGTCGAAATATCCGCATGAGCCAACCCCCAGCGAGCGCCTGCAACCAGTAGCGCCGCCAAATAATTATTTTTCCGGGCTGGCAGCATCTCATCTTCAGTAATGGTGCCGGGTGTGACTAGCTTCTGGACTTCTCGCCGTACATTACGATTTTCCGCTGCCGCATCCGCTGCATCTTCGACCTGATCGCAAATGGCTACCGCGTAGCCTTTTTCCACGAGCTGCCGACAGTAGCGCTCCATGGCGTGGTGAGGAACGCCGGTCATAGCAATCCGACCAATGGCTTTGCCTGCTTCTTTGCTGGTTTGAACTAACTCTAACTCCCGACTAATCGTGACCGCATCTTGAAAAAAGCACTCAAAAAAGTCACCGACCCTATATAGCAGCAAAGCACTGGGATACTGATTTTTGACCTCCGCGTAATGCTTGTACATTGGCGACAGGTCTTCAATGGGCAGCGGACGATAGTCTGTGTGGGGAGCTTGGCGAGTACCGAGAGCGGTCATAGGGCGCGCTGAAAAAATACAAGTGAGCGGGAAACACTCTATCGTAAGCAGAGTTAAGGCTTTAAGTACCGCTCCTACTAAAAAATTTTGGAAATAGTTAAATTTGAAGGCAGGCTGCGGTCAAAGTAATTCTGTAACAAGAGTGTTTAACAGGTTGCATACAACCCAGTGAACTCCTTCGTACGGAGCTTGCGGAGTTGTGTATAAATTTGACATTGTGGATATATCTATCACCATGTCAAGCCTTTGGGCTTTGCCTACTGGTTGTTCCAGATTCTGAGTTATCAAATATTTACTCTTTTACTGGGCTTTGTTGTATGAATAATCACCGCTATATAAGGGTTTCAGGGTTTGAACAAGGGGAATTCGGGATTTTCATGAGTTTGCAATCGTCGAAACCCTGGATATGAATGGCTTAATTTATGCAACAAAGCCCTTTTACTGATAAAAATTAATTCTTCCCTATTAAACAACAACATTTGC
>JBCDHF010000346.1:0-5123 GCA_038750375.1 Cyanobacteria bacterium P01_H01_bin.15 | reverse complement strand
GCCTGTTGAAATTAATTGCTAGCCATTAAGTTTAGTAAACTCCCGGTCCCCCTGCCACGAAAAACGCGGACCATCGCTCTTTACCTCAGGGCGGGAAACCCTTAGGCTGTTATTAAGAAACATAAACTGGTTTAACTACAATAGAAAAGCCCTAAAACCTTTCTCAACGGAAGTTTTCAGGCTTTAGAAAGAAATATTGAACAGCAATCACTTGCATTCGCGTTCATTAAATTCCCAAAAAATATGTCTGATTACTCTCAAGCCGACTCGCAATTTAATGATGAGTTTGAGGCCATTGGTAGCTTTTTTGAGCAGTGGGACGATCCCGAAGAGGCTGAAGCTGAATTTAGAGAGGATTTTTTCCAAGGGCTCGGGGGGCGCCGCCGGAAAGCGGCATTAGTTCTATCCTCTGTTTGGCTAACTATTATTTGTATCTACTCCATTTCTTGGGGCATTTATTTGGTCTGGGGATTGACGGTTGTCTTGGGTTTGCAAGCGCTACGGCTCTTTACCGCTAGCCCAGCACCACAGCCCGCTCCGCTTAACTGCAGTCAAAGTGCGACTTTACCAACCGTTTCCTTAATGGTGGCGGCAAAAAATGAAGAGGCTGTTGTTTCACGTTTGGTTCATCAACTATGCGAACTCGACTATCCTTCGGACCGTTACGAGGTTTGGGTGATTGACGACTGTAGCAGCGATCACACGCCTCACATTTTGCAAGCGCTTTCAACTCAATTTCCTCAATTGCAGGTCGTGAGGCGTAAAGCAGGTGCGACTGGCGGAAAATCCGGGGCGTTAAATCAGGTCTTACCGTTAACTCAAGGCGAATACATTGGCGTTTTTGATGCCGATGCCCTTGTACCTAAGGACCTATTGCGTTGCGTCCTGCCTTTATTTCTCCGGGATGAAGTGGTAGGTGCGGTGCAAGTACGCAAAGCCATTTCCAATCAAAACGAAAATTTTTGGACCCGTGGACAATGGGCTGAAATGGCCTTAGATACTTGTTTGCAACGTCAACGTATTGCTAGTGGCGGTATGGGTGAGCTGCGCGGCAATGGTCAATTTGTTAGCCGCCAAGCATTGCAGAGCTGTGGTCGCTGGAATGAAGAAACTATCACTGATGATCTCGATTTGACGATCCGGCTGCACTTAGATGGCTGGAAAATTGATTTTCTCTCCCATCCTGCTGTGGGCGAGGAAGGCGTTACCCGTCTCAAGGCACTGTGGCATCAGCGCAACCGGTGGGCTGAAGGTGGCTTTCAACGCTATCTCGATTACTGGCGCTTAATCGGCTCTCGTCGCCTGAATTGGCAGAAGAAAGCAGATTTGCTGTATTTTGCTTTTCTGCAATACACGCTGCCTACTGCGGCGATCCCAGATTTACTTCTGTCCCTCTATCGGCACCGGTTTTCAATGCTGTCACCATTGTCAGGGTTGATTGTATTGCTTTCGCTATACAGCATGTCCAACGGTCTGCGACTCATTACGAGCTGGGAATCTAACAGCAAAAAGTCTTTTCTCAAGCTGCCGTGGCAAATTTTTCAGGGCATGGTTTACCTTTTGCACTGGCTAGTGGTCATGATGGGCACAACTGCCCGTATGTCCATCAGACCTAAGCGCCTGAAGTGGGTCAAAACAGTTCATGCGGGTGTTGAGTCGCAAACCCTCGCCTGAGCTACGCTAGCTAGGGTTAAGCATTATTGCGTCCCATGCCATTAATTTCCGGTAAAACTCAGCTGTTAGCCGTTATTGGCGATCCCGTCAGTCACTCTCTGTCGCCAGCCATGCACAATGCTGCAATCGCAGAGCTGGGAGTGAACTATTGCTACGTTCCACTCCCTATTAAAGAGCGTGATCTAGAGACGGCTTTGAGGGGCCTAGCGGCTATCAATGTTCGCGGATTCAATGTCACCATCCCCCACAAGCAAACAATTATCCCTTTACTGAGCCGTTTGGAAGCGGAGGCCAAACTGGTTGGGGCGGCCAATACAATTTGGCAGACAGACGCTGGTTGGGCCGGGACGAACACAGACGTTTTTGGTTTTATGGCTCCCTTGAGCTCCCTATCCCGAGACTGGACCAACGTCAAGCCTGTGATTTTAGGCTATGGAGGAGCCGCTCGGGCGGTTGTCGTAGGTTGTTCGCAACTGGGTTGCACGGAAGTGGCAGTTGCGGGTCGTAATTTGGCGAAAGCACAAGCATTTGCCCGAAGCTGGGAAGATTCTGCTTTGATAGCTCAAGTTAAACCTTATGACTGGGAGACTCTAGCTGACTTAATGCCCGAGACTGGCCTGCTTGTTAATACCACCCCTGTTGGCATGACCTCTCATTCTGCAGAAACGCCTGTATCGGAAGAAGTGCTTGCTCGCTTACCCCAATCTGCGATCGCATACGATCTCATTTATACGCCTCGTCCCACAAAATTTCTTAAGCTAGCAGCGGCTCAAGGGGCCATCACAATTGATGGCTTGGAAATGCTGATTCAACAGGGTGCCGCCGCCCTGAAAATCTGGCTTCAGCGCGAAGTTCCGGTTGAGACTATGCGCCGAGCATTATTGAGCCACTTTGCCCGCTCATAACAGTGTCAAAAGAGTCTGAAATACTCAGCTTTGACGGGGGCAGACCGTGCTGATCCGAGATAAAGACAAAATATCGCTCATATTGCGAATTTTTTGAAGGCTGCGCTCTAACTGCTCGCAGTCCGAGACCTCCAAACTTAGAGAAATTAATGCCGGCTTACCGGGTTGGGTTTTCACGCCCGCATTGCACACATTGATTTTTTGGTCAAGTAACCGGGACAAAATATCTCGCAAGACCCCAACACGATCCAACGTCTCAATTTGAATATCCACCGCATAGGTCATAGGCGTCGTCGCTAACACCTGCGGGTTCCAGCTAACTGGAATGAGGCGATCCCCATCAAACTGTCGAACATTTGGGCAGTGCTGACTATGAATGGAAATACCCCGGTCTGCCTTGCGCGTCACAATACCAATAATGGCTTCACCCGGAATCGGCTTACAACAGCCCGCAATATGATAGAGCAAGCCTTCAATCCCAATAATGGGAGACTTGCTGGAAGGACTAGAGGACCGATTGGGCGCAGAAATGGCCGAGCGTTCGCTCAATAGTGATGCTGCCGTCTGAAGCGGCTCTTCTGCCGGCTGGGTAGCTTTGACGGCCTCTTGCAGGCGGTTTACGACCTGATTTAAGGTGACTTCGCCATATCCGAGCGCAGCTAAGAGATCATCGACTTTCTGATAATTACAGCGGTGGGCAACTTCCAACATCGGTTCAGAGACCAGCAATGCATCAAATCCACTTTTCCCGAGCGCTTTTTCCAGAAGTTCTCGCCCCCGAGCTAAGTTCTCAGATCGATGGGATCGCTTATACCACTGACGAATGCGGTTGCGTGCAGTGGGCGTTACCGCAAAATTCAGCCAGTCCAAGCTTGGATGGGCGTTTTTCTGAGTCACAATTTGTACGATATCGCCGTTGTTGAGTGGAACGTCGAGACCACTCCAGCGATCATTTACGCGTGCCCCTTTCATATGGTTTCCGACTTCGGTGTGGATGCGATAAGCAAAATCCACGGGAGTTGCGCCCTGAGCTAGCGGGATTACATCACCATCGGGTGTGAACACATAAACCTCATCCTCAAAGAGATTGTCCTTAAGGTTGTCAATATATTCTTGAGCGTCCTTAAGATCTTTTTGCCATTCCAGGAGTTGACGTAGCCAGGTGAATTTCTCTTCTTCTCCACCGTCGACTTCTTGACTGATTCCTGTTTCCTTATATTTCCAATGGGCGGCGATACCGTATTCTGCGACATGGTGCATTTCTAAAGTCCGAATTTGCACCTCAATGGGCTGTCCATTGCTACCAATAACAGTCGTGTGCAGTGACTGATAACGATTGGGTTTCGGCAAGCCGATATAATCCTTGAAGCGCCCTGGCATCGGGCGGAAGGTATTATGTACAGCGGCTAGAGCTCGGTAGCAATCCTCTGTCGATTCCACAATAATGCGCACGGCCGCTTTGTCATGAATTTCTCCAAACTCTTTATGCTGGCGCTGCATTTTGAGGTAAATACCATACAGGTGTTTCGGGCGTCCAGTAACCTCTAGGACTGCGATTCGGGAATCTTCCAGACGATCACGGAGACGGCCAATCGCGGATTGAATTCGTTCTTCGCGATCGCTTCGCCGTTCCGCAACGAGTTCCTTGATTCGGTCGAAATCGTCCGGTTCTAAATATTTGAAAGAAAGATCTTCCAGCTCCCATTTGAATTGACTAATTCCCAGTCGGTTCGCCAGAGGTGCAAAAATCTCTCGGGTTTCTTCTGAAATGCGGCGCTGCTTGTCTGCGGGCAGATGCTGCAGGGTCCGCATATTATGTAAGCGATCGGCTAATTTGACCACAATGACACGAATATCCCGAGCCATGGCAAGAAACATCCGTCGAAAATTCTCAGCTTGACGTTCACGCTTACTCGAAAAATTAAATTTATGAAGTTTCGTGACTGCTTCGACCAAATGGCGAACTTCGGGACCAAAACGGGATTCTAACTCTTCCGGCGTGACCTCTGTATCTTCAACGACGTCATGGAGAAACCCAGCCGCAATCATCGCCGGATCGCCACCTAGATCCCGAAGTAAAGTTGCTACCGCCACTGGATGAGCGATATAAGGTTCTCCCGATTTACGATATTGCCCTTCATGGAGTTGATAAGCAAACTCAAAAGCACTGTAAATAAGGTGGGCATCCGGCTCTATAGGAGATGATGACGACTCCTCTTGCGCCAGACGACAGGCTTCCAACCAAGCTGGAATAACCAAAGGAGGGGATGAGGTCTGAGTCAGTGCCATGTTCATTGTGAAATCGCCGTAGAAACGGGAGAGTACGTTACATCACTCAGCCAAATTTTTTTTTAAGCGATTGACCTAACAAATGCAGGAGTCAAGCCAGAGGTTAGGCAGAAAGCGGAAAAAACGATTAGCACCCATGCGGGAAGATGCCGCCTACTTATCAAGTGCCATTTTTTTTATGCGCAAAATAAGTTGGAGTGAATCTTAAACCGCCAGTTAGCCACAAAGCTAATGGAAAAATACAAAAAAAATCAG
>JBCDHF010000345.1:0-5139 GCA_038750375.1 Cyanobacteria bacterium P01_H01_bin.15 | reverse complement strand
TTTAAAAAATAAAAAATTTTATAAACATCCCAACAAATGTTTGCAACCCAACATCAAGAAGGGCGATCGGCTCAACCAACCAGCATTCGACGCCAATTTCAACGTTCGCTTAGAGGCATTGAACGAAATATTTTACGGATGGGGGCGTTAGTTGAAGAATCCTTTCGCTACAGCCACCGTAGTTTTTTTGCTCAAGATTTAGCGGCTGTTGAACAAGTTGCTCAGTTGGAAAAGCGAATCGATCAATATTATCGAAGTATTGAGATAGAATGCGCTACTCTGATGGCACTCCAAGCTCCAGTGGCTCAGGATTTACGCTGCTTAAATGCATTCATGCAGCTAATACGTGATTTGGAACGCATAGGAGACTACGCACAAGACCTATCCGAAATGTCTGTTCGACTATTTAATTATTCGCCACATCCGAATCTTGGTGAAGTAGAAACGATGTCGCTACAGGCGCAGTTAATGCTATCAACCAGCTTGGTTGCATTGGCTGATTTAGACGCGGAACTGGGGCTCACGGTCAAGTCATTGGACGACACTGTCGATGATGCCTATGACCAGCTATACCACACTCTTGCTTTTCAAAAGGATATCCCGGGTGTGATTGAACCCATTCTTCTAATCACGCTTTCCATTCGTCACTTGGAACGGATGGCTGACCATGCAACCAATATTGGACAGCGAGTTGCCTATATCGTGACAGGAGAGCGTAAGTAGTTTTTTAAAGCTTGACTAGTTTCCACAACCCTTACCAAGGTGTGAGCTAAAGATATAAAACACTTTTTTCAGAATTGACCCCAGGAATTTCTTGTCTAAAAGAGATCGCCCAGGGCCAAATCAAGCCAATCAATCAACCGATCAACGCTTTAGCTTTGACGAGTACGTTCTCAACGGTGATGCCAAAAGCAGCAAAAGCTTCATTCCCGGGAGCAGAGACGCCGAAGCTATCAACGCTTACGGTATCTCCGGCAGAGCCAACATAGCGACACCAACCTAAACTGATTCCAGCTTCAACCGCGAGTCGTTTGGTGGCAACTGCGGGCAGAACGGATTCTTTATAGTCTTCATCTTGTTCCTCGAAAAGCTCCCAGCTAGGCATGGATACAACTCGGACTTTTCGACCTTCCGACCGCAACTGTTCCGCTGCTTGAACACAAAGTTGAACTTCAGAACCCGTACCAATAAGGATTAACTCAAGCTCCTCTGGCGCAAAACCGCAGGAAAGAACGTAGGCGCCCTTCGTTGTGTTGTCAATGGAGCTGCCATCTAGATTGGGCAAGTTTTGGCGAGAAAGAACCAGAAGGGTGGGCAAGTCTCGGCGCTCGACCGCTGCCTTATAGGCACCAGACGTTTCATTGCCATCGGCAGGGCGAATGACTGTCAGGTCAGGAATAGCACGCAGGGACATTACGTGTTCAACGGGCTGGTGAGTTGGGCCATCTTCACCTAAGCCAACGGAGTCGTGAGTCATGACCCAAATGACGCCAGCCCGAGACAAGGCCGATAGCCGAATGGCTCCCCGCATATAGTCCGTAAAGACGAGGAAAGTTGCGCCATAGGGGATTAATCCGGAGTTGTGCAAGGCCATACCGACACAAATAGCGCCCATGCCATGCTCGCGAACACCAAATCTTAAGTTGCGCTGGTCATAACTTCCTTTCTGAAAGTCTCCCTCTTTTTTCAGAAGCGTTTTGTTGGAGGGAGCCAAATCGGCAGAACCACCAATTAGTTCAGGCAATACATCCGCCAACGCATTCAGGACAATACCGGAGTGATTTCGGGTTGCATTTCCCTTGTCCGCTGGGCTGTAAGTCGGTAGTGCATCAGCCCAATTGTCGGGGAGCTGACCTTGTGAAACGCGTTCAAAGAGGGCTGCTTCGGTCGGGTATTCAGCCTTATAACGACCGAGTAAAGCCGACCACTCGGTTTCAAGATTTTCGCCACGAACGATTGCTTTTCGGAAGTGAGCTAGAGCGTCGCTAGGAACTTCGAAGGGCTCACATTCCCATCCCAAATTCTTGCGGGTGGCGTCAATCTCGGTGCCCCCAAGGGGAGAACCATGGACATCATGGCTATTTGCTTTGTTCGGTGACCCATAGCCAATAGTCGTTGTTACTTTGATCAGAGAAGGTTTATCGGTGACTGCTTTGGCTGCTTCAATGGCGGCTGCGATCGCCGAAAGGTCATCGTTACCATTTTCGACATGCTGAACATGCCAACCATAGGATTCAAAGCGCTTACTAACATCCTCGGTGAAAGATAAGTCCGTAGAGCCATCGATAGAAATGTGGTTGTCATCATAAAGAGCAATCAATTTGCCCAAACCAAGATGACCGGCTAGAGAGCAGGCTTCGCCTGACACTCCTTCCA
This sequence comes from Cyanobacteria bacterium P01_H01_bin.15, assembly GCA_038750375.1. Taxonomy (GTDB): domain Bacteria; phylum Cyanobacteriota; class Cyanobacteriia; order Cyanobacteriales; family JAAUTE01; genus JAAUTE01. The sequence goes on along the minus strand of JBCDHF010000345.1, from coordinate 2,763 downwards.
TATTGCAGCCATCACCCATTATGACGTAGGTATAGTGGTCAACCAACTCGTAGTTGGGCTTATTAAATTTGGCTGCAAAGTGAGCCTCTGCCATGGCTAGACCGACACCGTTGCAAATTCCTTGACCAAGAGGACCTGTCGTGACTTCAACACCATTAGTAATAAAGTTCTCTGGATGTCCAGGCGTCTTAGACTCCATCTGGCGAAATTGCTTCAGGTCGTCCAGAGACACAGAATCATAGCCAGTTAAATAGAGGAGCGCATACTGCAGCATGCACCCGTGACCGGCAGATAAGACAAAGCGATCGCGATTAAACCATTGAGGGTTTTTGGGATTAAACCGCAGAAACTTATCCCATAAGACAAACGCCATGGGGGCTGCACCCATCGGTAACCCGGGATGTCCAGAATTCGCCTTTTCAACGGCATCAATAGCCAAAAAGCGAATTGAATTTATGCAAAGCTTATCGAGTGACTGGGTGGCAACAACCATAATCTCTCTGAGAGTAAATGAACGACTGTTAAACGGCGACGCTAGTTGGCTAGATTTTTTGCAAGCATCAAAATAACGCCAAAGTTGCCAATCATCATCCCATTCTTGGGGAACGCCGGGCAAGCTTTACCTGGAAGAAATGGATCGGCGAAATCAGAAAAATTACAAGCAGAAACAATTACCAAGCATCACTTGAGTACTTGTATTAGTCAGCCCGATATTTTTTGAACGCCAATGTCACATTATGCCCACCAAAACCAAACGAGTTGGAGAGCGCTGTATTAACTACCAATGGGCGACTTTTATTCGGAACATAATCCAGATCACAGTCTTCATCTGGATTTTCTAAGTTCATAGTCGGCGGAACTTGGTCATTGGCAATCGACATCATGACAGCGACGGCTTCAATGCCGCCGGATCCCCCCAACAGGTGACCGGTCATGGATTTAGTTGAGCTGACCGCGACTTTTTGTGCATGGCTTCCTAGCGCTTTTTTAATTGCTCTTGTCTCGGTGCCATCGTTTGCGGGAGTACTTGTCCCATGAGCATTGACGTAATCCACTGATTCCGGGGTCAGTCTGGCATTCTTAAGAGCCAGAGACATTGCTCTGGCAGCTCCCAAACCATCTGGAACAGGGGCGGTCATATGGTAAGCGTCGCTGGTCATACCATAGCCGACGATTTCACCGTAGATTCGGGCTTGACGCGCGAGTGCTTGATCTAATTCCTCAAGTACTAGAATGCCAGCGCCTTCTCCGATCACAAAGCCATCCCTGCCCTGATCAAAGGGTCTACTGGCGTGACGGGGATCGTCATTACGGGTAGATAATGCCTTCATTGACGCAAATCCAGCTAGCGGTAACGGGGTTACTGCCGCTTCTGCCCCGCCACAAATCATAGCTCGAGCGTAGCCACTTTGAATAAGCCGAAACGCATCTCCAATTGCGTGGGAGCCTGCAGCGCAAGCTGTTACAGGGCAAGAGTTCGGTCCTTTTGCGCCGATATGTATCGCCGTTAATCCAGCTGCCATGTTGGCAATCATGGTCGGAATCATGAATGGACTACAGCGACCCGGTCCCTTAGTCAAGAAGACTTCTTGCTGATTCTCCAGGACCCTGATTCCTCCCACTCCGGTTCCAATCATGACGCCGATTTCCTCAGCGTTTAATTCGTTGATTGTCAGATTTGCATCCCTAACTGCCTCTTTACTGGCGACAACGGCAAATTGCGCAAAGCGATCCATGCGCTTTGCATCTTTGCGTTCCAGGAATTCATGGGGGTCAAAACCTTTGACTTCTCCAGCAATTCGGCTCGCATGGCGAGAGGCATCAAAACTTGAAATTTTGGCAATACCACTACGCCCATCCAGTAGGCCCGCCCAATAGGTAGCGACCGTATTGCCAAGTGGCGTCACTGCACCGAGCCCGGTCACAACGACACGTTTAAGTTGCAAATCTGACATAAAGTTTTTGGGGATTTTGAAAGGGTCGATGCCACTGGCTCGACAGCCGTGAAGAAATTTCTACGCAAAGGACTACACTGCCGCCGAAAAAGCATTTTTTTTCAAAAGAAACAGACTAAGCGAGTTTAAGCGGGGGCCCCGGTCTTTTCTTGGATATGCTCAACTGCTGCACCGACTGTGGTGATTTGTTCCGCGACCTCATCAGGAATTTCAATATCAAACTCTTCTTCTAATGCCATCACAAGTTCAACAACATCTAGGGAGTCTGCCCCGAGATCACTTGCGAAATTGGATTCGCTTTTGACAGTGTCTGCGTCAGGAATCTCGAGCTGCGCAACCACAATGTCTTTGACCTTGTTAAAAATTTCTGGATTACTCATAGGTGCTACTTAATGCGCCGCCAGCGAAACCAAATTGATTGAGCTTGTGTTAATCAGTCTGGTGGAAATAGGGCGGAATTACCATTTCCAATGAAATCTAAATTTTTAGCATTTTTAATCTTATCTAAAAGGGAGTCTTCCTCAAAATCTAAATTCTGAGGTGGGCTATATCCATTACGATGATTTGGCTTAAAAGTCTCCTAATTTAGCCTTCAAGGTTTATCTCAGTGTCTAAACCAGAACGTCAGGGTGTGCATCCAGATCAGGCGCTTGCCAGTTACGACTACCAGCTGCCGTCAACCCAAATTGCTCAGGTCCCCATAGAGCCCAGAGATCATTCTCGGCTCTTGGTTGTAGGAAAAAAACCGACAATTAGCGATGCTTATTTTTGGGAACTGCCCCAATTGCTTAAGCGGGGAGATCTGCTT
>JBCDHF010000344.1:0-5184 GCA_038750375.1 Cyanobacteria bacterium P01_H01_bin.15 | reverse complement strand
GCTGCCAATACTTCATCAATTAAGGCTTCAAGCGCTCCGACATCGGAGATTTGGGTTAAGCCTTTGCTCTCTACCAGCTTTTTGGCAGATCCGCCTTTTTCAAGAAGTTCGGGGAGAATTTCTTTGGCAATCTTGCCGCTTATGATGCCGTCTTCGATGAGTTTTACTAGTTCTGCAAGCATCAGGGGCTGCAGGGGCAGGTCTGCGATCACCATTTTGTTGGCATTCAAATAAGCTGCAATATCTTGGGTAACCCAATTGGCGGCAGCTTTGGCTGTCACGCCAGCACCCACCATGGTCTCAAAGTATTCGGCGACAGTGCGATCGTCAGTTAAGACCCGAGCGTCATAGGGAGAAAGCTCAAGGGCAGTGACATAGCGATCACGCTTAGCAATCGGAAGTTCTGGCAGTTGGGAGCGCCAAGACTCTAATTGTTCGGAAGAGACTTTAATGGGCGGCAGATCCGGTTCGGGAAAATAACGATAATCGCTAGAGCCTTCTTTAATACGCATCGAAATTGTGCGCTGACTGCCTTCTTCCCAGAGCCGGGTTTCTTGGATGATGGGTTCACCTGCTTCGACGGCAGCAACTTGCCGCTCAATTTCATAGTCGATCGCTTTTTGAATGGCGCTGAAGGAATTCATATTTTTGATTTCCACTTTTACGCCAAATGCGTCCTGCCCCACCGGCCGGACCGACACGTTGACGTCACAGCGTAAGGAGCCTTCTTGCATGTTGCCGTCACCGATGCCGAGATAGCGGACCAACCGCCGGAGTTCTTGAGCATATTCCGCCGCTTCTTGACCGGTTCGCAGGTCCGGCTCAGAGACGATTTCCAATAAGGGGACACCCGCTCGATTAAAGTCCACCAAAGAATGGGTGGAGCCCGCTAAGCGATCGCTTCCCGCGTGAATCAACTTGCCAGCGTCTTCTTCCATATGGAGGCGAGTCACCCCAATTCGCTTCAGAATCGGTTCTGCGTTGGGCTTATCCAAAAGCTGAATTTCAATCCAGCCATGTTCCGCGATTGGCAGGTCGTACTGGGAAATTTGATAGTTTTTCGGGAGATCGGGATAAAAATACTGCTTGCGATCGAATTTACTGTAAGGCGCAATTTGACAATTTAGGGCTAAGCCCATCTTGACAGCACTTTCTAAAACTCTTTCATTGAGCACTGGCAGGACGCCCGGAAAGCCCAAACAAATTGGCGTGATGTTGGTGTTGGGCGTTGCGCCAAACGTCGTCGAAGCTGGGCTAAAAATTTTAGTGTTGGTATTGAGTTGGCAATGAGTTTCCAGACCGATAATCGCTTCATATTCAGTTTTTGCCGGGGCTGCAGTTGTCATTGATTAAACAATCCTTGCAAAGGCTTTTTATTTGCGAACGAACACTATTCTATCCTTTGCCGTCAATTTCCTAGAGCTGTTGATTTCTCATTGATTCTGACTCTACTACTTAATAATTGTTAACCCTGAAATTCTCAAGATCCGTTGACATCTTAATCTTGTTTCGGTAACAATAGATACAGAATTAATGGGTGTGACTTTTTCGAATATCCATGCTTTTTCTGAATGAATGGTTCGTTAAGTCAATTCAATCAATTCAAAAGCTATAGAAAAGTTCGATTTATCGAACGAATGACACTCAACTGGACAGGAGAAATGCATCATGAAACTTACTTTTAGAGGTGCTGAATATAGCCATGAGCCGGTAGATCAAGAGGTTCTTACTGGCGACATGGGGGGCTCTTATCGGGGAACGCCCTGGAAAATGCACCGCATCAAGCTTCAGCAGTGTCAACGTCGTAAGCCGGTTGGGCTTACCTATCGCGGCGTTGCTTACAAGCGTTAGGGCGAAGATCATGAACCCGCTACGTGATTTTTCTCAGGGCAACGGTGCGAAGGGTTATTGGCTTTCTCAAGAGGCTAGTTTAGAAGTGGGGGCAGCGTATCGTCATCGTGATTGGCAATACGAATATCCCCGTCATTTGAGGCATTTCCAGTCGAATTCGGTTGTTTTTGATTCGTCGCCTCGTCCTGATTTCTCTAGAGTTGATTCGGCTGAGACGTGCAGAAGTTTGGCTGCATCTTGTCAGACTCACCAATCCTCTGTCCCAGTGGCCGCAGCCGAAGCCGCCAGTGTCCATTGGCAGAATATGCGACGTCAACTGCAGGCTCGTTGGGCTAAAGCGAAAATGCAGGATGATCAGCCGTTGCTCTCTCGCTTATGTCAGGAGAGCCGTGACCTCCAATTATCGTTGGATGAATGCTGTTTGCAGCCCTAGAGCTATTAGTTTGGTAAACGCATTTAGCTAACAGTAATTCTGCACTGTTTGAGCGAGGACCCTTCTCCGCGGTAGTTCTTTCCGGTTCGAAAGGGGGAGTTGTCATTCACGTCAATTTCAAATCTTGTGTGAACTTAATGTCTCTGATATCTCGGTATCAGAGACATTCTTTTTGCGCGGCCAGCTATTACTGGAGCAAGTTATGGTGAAAAAGTCAGCAAACTAAGCTTCAGTGCGCATCTGATTTGGATTTTGTCGACATTTTTATAAACTCGCTCTACTACTTGTTCATTTTTGTGGCAGCCATCTCTTCCCACCCTTCTAAAGCTCGTAAATCGGATAGTGATTGGCGGTTACTGCTGAGGCTATTACCTTATGCTCGCCGAAATCAGAGACTGATTGGGATCGCCCTGATTGTCTTGATTCCGATCTCTATTGCCGGGGCAATTCAGCCGCTAATTGTGGGTCAGGCGATTTCTCTGTTGCGGGGTGAATCGGTCTGGCCATTTCTGCGGGGGGTGCCTTTAGAACGGGGCTTAAATGCTCTGATTGGATTGCTTCTGGGCACAATTTTGTTGCGGTTGGTGTTGGTGTCGATCCAAGGATTTTGGGTTCAGCGCGTAGGGCAAGAGATGACTGCAGCAATTCGAGATGATTTGTTTCGCCATGTCGCCGCCCTACCGGTTAGTTTTTTTGATAGGACCCCTGTCGGGAAGCTGGTCACTCGCTTAACCAGTGATGTCGAAGCTCTCGGTGATGTATTTGCCACAGGGGCTGTCGGGATTGTGCGGGATATTTTCTACATCCTCGCCATTGCGATCGCAATTTTTTGGGTGAATGGGCAGCTAGCGTTGTTGTTAATCGGCTTGTTGATTCCCACCGCTTGCCTCATTAATTTTTTTCAGCGTCAGTATCGAGTGGCTAATTATGAAGCCCGGGAAGAATTGTCTCGCTTAAACTCCACCCTGCAAGAGAATATTGCAGGCATTAGCGTCGTTCAACTTTTTCGGCGAGAAGGCTATAACGCGGGTCTTTTTAGAAATATCAACGATCGCTATCGACAGCAGGTCGATAAAACCATCTTTCACGATTCTGCTGTGTCTGCCACGCTGGAGTGGGTTGCGTTTATTGCGATCGCCTTGATTTTAGGGGTAGGGGGTAGCTTTGCCCTGCAGGATCGCATTACGTTGGGCGCACTGTCCGCGTTTATTTTGTATGCCCAACGCTTGTTTGGACCGTTGCGGGAGTTTGCAGATAAATTCACGATTTTGCAGTCTGGCTTTACGGCTGTTGAGCGCATCAGCGAGCTGCTCGACGAACCGATTGCCATTCAAGATCCCCAACACGGGCAACAGCAGACAGTAATTACCGGTAAACAGACGGGAGAAATCCGCTTTGAACATGTTTGGTTTGCCTATAAGCATGACGAATACGTGCTGAAAGACTTAGATTTTGTGATTAAACCCGGGGAAAAAGTAGCCTTGGTGGGTCCGACTGGGGCCGGTAAAAGTTCGGTAATTCGATTGCTGTGTCGTCTCTATGAGCCTTCCCGAGGCCGGATTTTGGTAGATGGGATTGATATTCGCAATCTACCGCAACAGGAACTGCGGCGACATGTCGGCGTAATCTTGCAGGACTGCTTTTTATTTGCGGGAGATGTGACTCGCAATATTTCGTTGGGAGACGAGTATCCCCTGAGCGCCATTCAAAGAGCAGCCCAGGCCACCAATGTGGATACGTTTATTCAAGAGTTGCCCCAAGGCTATGCCACCGAACTCCGAGAGCGAGGGACTAATTTGTCCGGCGGTCAAAAGCAGCTTTTGGCTTTTGCTCGCGCCGCTGTCCGAAATCCGAAAATTTTGGTATTGGATGAGGCAACCGCCAATTTAGACGTGGTGACTGAAGCGCTGATTCAAGGCGCGTTAGAGCAATTATTAGTGGAGCGAACTGCGATTATCATCGCGCACCGACTTTCGACCATTCGTAATGTCGATCGCATTTTGGTCTTAAAAAGCGGGGCACTTTTGGAAACGGGCACCCATGAGCAATTACTGGCACAAGATGGTCTTTATGCCAGTCTGTATAAGCTGCAAATGCTTGGCACGGGGGCTCATGACTGAGACAAACACACTGTCTCTTGAACAGCAAGCGGAGTTATGGCGTCGAGCCGAAAAGGTGCGCACTCAGGCATATGCCCCTAATTCTAAATTTCGGGTTGGTGCCTTTTTGATTTCCGCTCAGGGACACTATTATGCAGGCTGTAATGTCTAAAATCAGTCTTACGGTTTGAGTCTATGTGCTGAGCGCAACGCGATTACTACCGCGGTAGCAGCAGAAGGTCCTGAATTAAGGATTGTGGCGATAGCTGTGGTGGGGAACCCGGGGGGGAGCTGCTCCCCGTATGAGGCTTGTCGTCAGGTGCTGCTGGAATTTGGTCCGGAGGCAACAGTATTGTACGCTGGACAGTCAGGGTGGGTGCTGGCGCGAAGTCAAGATTTATTGCCAGCGGCTTTTGTCTTTACCCCGGAATAGCGGGATGAGGGGCGAGCCTCCTTAAATTTGTTTGTGTTTTGTTGATCGAATTTTTCTATGAGACCATACCTCGCGGCGGCTATCCAAATGACCAGCACGCCGGACCTGGCTAAAAATTTAAACGAGGCTGAAGAATTAATTGATTTGGCGGTTCGTCAAGGTGCGGAAGTTATCGGCTTGCCTGAAAACTTTAGTTTTTTGGGTAAAGAAGTGGACAAGATCGCTCAAGCTGCTGCGATTGCGGAAAAAACGGAGAAATTTCTCAAGACAATTGCGCAACGTTTTCAAATCACGTTGTTGGGGGGTGGATTCCCAGTGCCGGATGGTGCTGAAACTGGGAAAGCATTTAATACGGCTCTGATGATTGG
>JBCDHF010000343.1:0-5189 GCA_038750375.1 Cyanobacteria bacterium P01_H01_bin.15 | reverse complement strand
ATCCCCGATGCAAAATATTTACTTCCAGATCCCGTCGGGACCTTAGCTGCAGCAGAGGCCTTGGTCAAAGAGGGATTTGCGGTACTGCCGTACATAAATGCCGATCCCTTGCTCGCCAAGCGTTTGGAAGAGGTCGGCTGTGTAACGGTGATGCCGTTAGGTTCTCCCATCGGTTCGGGTCAAGGTATTCGCAATGCCGCGAACATTGCCATCATTATTGAACAGGCTCAGATTCCGGTGGTTGTGGATGCGGGCATTGGCACTCCCAGTGAGGCGGCTCAAGCAATGGAAATGGGTGCGGATGCGCTACTGATTAATAGTGCGATCGCGTTAGCTAAAAATCCGTCTCAAATGGCTCGCGGGATGAAGTTAGCCACAGAAGCCGGGCGTTTAGCCTATTTAGCTGGCAGGATGCCTCAGCGGGCGGAAGCCAGCCCCAGTTCGCCGGTATCTGGTGTGGTGAAATAAAACGTTTGGACTGTCAAGAAAATTTGATTAAGAGAACAAACTGATTAACTTAGACCCAGTTTCCGGGTTACTTATCCTGCTTTTTGAGTCTTTCATGGCTCTTTGGGGCAGCGAGCGATTCATCAATACATCTAATGACACCCCCGTTACCGGGAAGGCAGTAGCCTCCTCCGAGATAAGGTAGGGTGCGAAGTAGTTTAGGGACTTCAATAGATCGCTTCGGAGAACCTCAATTCTGGCTCCCCTAGTCTCCAAGCGTTCTGGCACGCAATCGCCCCTTCACAAAAGTGGAGATTGTCTTAACAAATCAAGTTGACATTTACTCTTTGTATTGTTTTATGAAATCCTTTGATGAGCAGCAAAAAGAGGCAGAAAAACTAACGGAAATTGAACTGTTGCTCACGACTTTATTTGAGCGAGATAAAGCCACGGCAAAAAAAATATTAGGAAGGCTTTATGAGATTGGCTGCGTCAACCTGATCAGCAATAAGCTCTCTCGGCTTCGCTTGCTACATTCTCCGCTCAAATCCACAACGAAGCTTACGAAAGGAACTTTCCTGATTGCCGGACTATTTTTTCTGCAAAATTATTGTCCAAAACTCATCGTCAATTATCTTCACTCTCTCGTAAAATTTGATTCGCCTCCAACTCAGGCCCTTAAACCAGCCAAAGTAGAGGTAGCCCGGTTGGCGCCCATGGCCGATGAAAGGGAACTCCAACGATTGCGAAATCAAGTCAAACTGCTCAGCGGGATGCTGCTAACCCTAGCGTTAATTCTGGGAGGGGGTAGCGCGTGGCTATTCCATACAGGCAAGTTGAAGATTCAATTTGCTCAGCCAAACTCAGGCAGTCAGTTTAACTCTTGGGTAGAGCCGCCAAAATCGCTCAACTCGAATAACTAGCAATTCCTTAGACGTAGGCCATTCGGCAATATGTTTAGCGAAAGAACCGGTGATTGAGCGAAACATGAACATAGATATTGAAGCCCGCGCCAGATTGATTCTGGCGCTCCTAATTGTGTAAGTCCCCCAATTTAAGGGCATTCTGGCATGCCTCTCTTACAAAGGTGGCAGCTGAGATAGGGACTTCTAACTGAAAAAAAAGTTAAGATGCACTACGCATTCAATCGCAGAATATTAAAGTTGATATTAAGTTAAATCGTATCTACGTACGCAAATTCACTAGATCGACACCGTCTTTAGTCTGGGTAGTTTGAGTTTAGTAGAGCGCAGAGTGAATAGGGCTTCATGGAAAGTTCTCATTCTGACAAAGGTGGTTAATTGCCTTCGCTATCACCCTACTTTGTAAGAGTTTCGTAAACTATTTCGGCTATGTCTGTTAATTGGCGACTATGTGTACTTGCCGCTTTGGCTAAAAACAGCAACCGGCAAAGTAATACTGGCTTGACGCTAATCGAGCTATTAGTTGTCATTATCATTGTTGGGGTGCTTGCCTCCATTGCCTTACCGAATTTACTCGCCCAAGTAGATAAGGCTCGGTATTCTGAAGCTTATGTCCAAATGAGCGCCATCAAAAAAGATTTGATCCGTAGAAAACTGGAACTGGGGGCGTTCCCTACTGATATGAATCGGAATCAAGTGCCCAGGGGGATTAATTATTTCCCGGTTAACCCAAACACCGGTGGACCGATTCGAGCTTCGAACACCAGTTCTCCTGCCTTTACGAGCATTTCAATTCCGTTCGGCTCTCAGTATGACTACGACTCCCAACTTCGTGGCAGCTCAAGTCAATGTGCCGTCAGAATTGTCTTTTTTGGCAAGAATCGAAATCGAGATACCGGCGCCAATTCAAGTGATTATGATAGTCCTGGACTCTATCGAGCATTGCCGACTGATGACGTCATCCTTAGCTTGGGCGTTGATGATCAGCCCTGTTCCTAAGTTTGCCTCAAGTAAACAGACCCGGACCCTTAACTGGTCGTTTCTGAAGTCCGGCTTGAACTTAAATAGATAAGACCGGACGCTAGGGTCAGAACAACGGCTAACCAAAATACAACGTGGGTAAGTACCGACCAGCGATTTAAGGGGGCAATTAATAATGTGATCGCAAAAATTTGAGTCACTGTTTTTGCTTTGCCCCATAGGTTGGCGCCTTGAATAGAGCCCGCTAAGGCTGGATTAACCCGCCAGCCAGCCACAGTCAGCTCTCGAACCAGAATGAGGAAAACACCCACTGTAGGGACTTCTCCTAGGGCAAGCAGTGCAAGCAAAGGACCCAAGATTAATAATTTATCGACCAAGGGATCGAGAAACTTCCCAAGTTCAGTGACTTGATTTAACCGTCGAGCCAAGTATCCATCTAGCCAATCTGTTCCTGCGGCCAGGAGAAATAAGCCCAGAGACCACCAGCGCTCGCTGGTGCTTGGTGTTTGCAACAGATACAGCAAAATAGGGAGAACAGCGAGCCGCGAAACGGTAATCCAAGTCGGTAAATTCATGACTGAGAGAGAGAGTCCAACTGCGCTAAATATTGCTTTGCCACGGCGGTCCAAGTCCAATGCCCAAAACGCGATTGAATGGTCGGCTCATCTAACCGAGCAACCGGCTGCTCCAAGACTCCCTGCATCTGCTCAATGAGTTTTTCTGGATTGCCCGCTGGAAACACCCGCACCAGGTCCGCACAGTTGTACAGCTCAACCTGTTCGAGTAAGACAGGTAAATCACTGATGACAGCGGGAATTCCTCGCACGACAGCTTCTGAAACGGCCAAGCCAAAACCCTCGAATTGGGACGGGAAAATCACACAGTTGCAGCGAGCATAGGCTTTTTCGACGTCTATCAATTCCGCGTATCCGAGACCGTCGAGGTAGTCGGCAAACAGATTGGGATGGGCGTGATGAATGGCTTTGATTTTGCTGAGATAGTTTTGATATTCTTCGGTGCCATTTTTTTCGACCAGTGCGGGGAAGTCGGCTCTTGCCAATAAATCTGTAAAGCGCCCACTTAAAATAACCTTGAATCGATAGCCTCGCACTGCTAAATTTGCGATCGCGTTTAATAAATTCAAGTGATCTTTGTAGATGGCAAAAGACGAGGGGAAATAAAAGACTGGCGAGGACTCCGGAGACATCTCTAACTGGGGTAGAGAGCCAGACAAAAAACCAGATAGCGGAACGCTAATAATTTTGTGCGGATATTCCGGAAAAATTTTCAGGACATCTTGACGATTTTGCTCTGAGATTGAAATGAGACGATCAGAGTGTTGGAGCCAGTCCAGCAGATAGCGATCATAGTCTTCAATGACTTCAGAGGGAAAGCTAACTGGCGAGAAATGCCAAAACAGATCGTAGGAAATTGCAGCTAGAGGCACCTTGACCTTGGGGACCGGGATTCGGTTGTTGATAGCATAGAGACAATGAGAAATTTGGTATTGCTCAATGAGGGTATTAACGATGCATTCATAGCGATACGCCTCCAGGCGAGCATCCAGACGTTGAGCGAAATCATTGAGTTGGAGCTGTTTTAGGAGCTTTCGCAGCCGATATCCCCAATTGATGAGACTAGATTGCGGAGTTTGTTGAGATAACTGAGGAGTGACAAAGATGATTTTTGCATCATCGGGCAACAAACGCTGAAAGTAGTCTTTTTTTTGGACTGGTAATAAAACAACTAAGCACTCAACCTGCTCACAAAGTTCTTGTAGAAGGGAAACAATAACGCGTTCTACTCCGCCATGGCGTTGATACTTTATGGGAAATAATAGGCGCATGTTTAAGTTTTAGAAAATCGGCAGCAGCAAGAAAATATGGCGGGTCAAATACAAATTCAGCTCAAGACGTCACAACTCGTTGATTCAGTGCTCAATAGCTGACATTGATGAATGCGTTCACCTAAGTGGAAATCTCTCTCGTCTCACCGGAAAATCCATCTATTTCTAATCCTCGAAAAAACGCAGGAAGCTGAAGACTATCGTACTCCATTTCTCTCAATGAATCGCAGCAATACCTTGTCCCAGAGATGTCTAATCCTGGCAATTTCTTGTGGATGAGCAGCTATCTTTGTGGGCTTTTCGAGGGTAGAACCCGCCCAATTCTGGGAACGCGTCGGAGGTCAGAGAGGTAGTCTGATCAGGGTTCATTGAGGGCTAAATTCTGTGATATAAGAAGTGCAGATTACGGCTAACACTTGTGACCCGCTCTTGTTCTCACCTCACCATCTATGCCCCCTTCTGAATCGACGTCTAAACTAGAAATCGCTGTTTTTTGCCCCTATTTTCTGGGCGGTGGGGCGGAGGCGGTCTGCCTTTGGATTTTACAGGCACTCATTGAGCGCTACTCGGTGACGCTATACACACTCACCGGTCTTGATCTGGTCAAAATGAACCGGATGTACGACACCAATCTACCAACGGAAAAGCTTAAGGTTGTCTCGCTGTTCTCACGCAAGTGGGAGTTGATTATTTACAGCTTGATGGCAAATAATACCGCTTGCAAAAACTTCTTTGTACATCTAATCATCAAGCGGATCAAGCAAGAGTGTCATAATTATGCTGCTTGTTTTTCGGCATTTAATGCGGTGGATATGGGGCGTCCTAGTTTGCAGTATTTGCACTACATTGGCGTTATTGATAACAAAACCCAGTTTTATAAGCTCTCTGACTTTTCAGAAGCTCGTTTACGCGAAAATACATCTTTGGCTAATTCTGGTTATGTCGCCAAGCTAGCAGAGGCTGAGTATGGGTCCCCCGCTGCAGTCGTTTAT
>JBCDHF010000342.1:0-5192 GCA_038750375.1 Cyanobacteria bacterium P01_H01_bin.15 | reverse complement strand
CGCTCCATTTGCGGGACCGCTGTCTTGATTGCCGACTAAATCAAACAGACTGGTTTGTCCCGTTTCCCGATCTCGGGCGCGGTTTTGGGCCCAGTCAATCAAAAACTGCAGATCGGCTTGGAGTTGGCGCCGATTCGGATTGAGACTGTCAAATGCGCCGCACAAAATCAGGGTTTCAATGGCTCGTCGATTCACCACACGTAAGTCTACGCGATCACAAAAATCGGGTAGAGACTCAAAGGCTTCTTCTGTACGGGCTTGCAGAATATTTTCAATGGCGCCCTCGCCTAAATTGCGAATAGCGGACAGCCCAAACAAAATACGCTCTTGTTCTGGGGCAAAGTCTTTGAACGAGCGATTGATATGGGGCGGCAAGACTTCAATCCCCATTTTTTGAGCATTTTCGCGATATTTCTCAATCTTCTCTTGGCTATCACTGCTAGCGGTGAGCAGCGCGGTCATGTACTCAACCGGATAGTTTGCCTTCAGATATGCCGTCTGATAAGTAACGTAGGCGTAGGCAGTGGAGTGGGATTTATTAAAGCAGTTCGACGCGATCGCGCCATCCGCCAGCAAAAAATTATGGTCAGCGACCAAGCCAATATCAAAAACCGGCTGAACTCCTAACGAGCGTCGACTAACAATTTTGACCATGGGAATCGGACAGCCTCCCGGAATGAGCACGAACGTAAGTTAATGGTAGAGCAATCACCTTTTTCGGAAAGAGATAATTACCTGCCAGAACGCTTTGCGATTAGTCAACCTAAAACCAGGGGTATCCTTCTGCCAGCGAAGGAAAACGATCAACTCGGCTCAGCTTAACCGAACCCTTCAATGAGGGGATGGAAATAAAATGATAAAGCTACCACACTGTAAGTCGCGAGTAGTAAAACGCCTTCAAACCAATTAGAATTCCCATCGCTGCTGATGGAGTTGGCCACAAATACGGCTACAAAGACCGCGACCAGCTCAAAGGGGTTGAAATTGAGATCCATGGGCTGACCAATGAACGCGCCTGCAATCACCAGCACCGGCGCGACAAACAAGGCGATTTGCATACTAGAGCCCACCGCCACCGACATCGATAAATCCATTTTGTTTTTAACCGCTACCGTGACTGCCGTCGCATGTTCTGCTGCATTACCAATAATCGGCAGCAAAATGGCACCAGTAAACAAAGCCGTTAATCTGAGGGAGTCTGTCGCAGACTCCAAGGAACCTACCAATAACTCCGATTCATAGGCGACCACTAACGTCACCACTAACAAAACCCCGACCCAAAACCAGAGATTAGGCTTTTTCTCTGTGGGCCAAGCCTCCACCTCTTCTTCGTTGGATTCGACATCCACCAATTTGACATCATAGAGGTATGAGTGAGTCTTCATCGAAAACAGCAAGGTCAGCAAATAAACCAAGATCAGCACCACCGCTACCGCTACCGACAAACTTTGTAAAGTCTGCTGAGTGACCCCATCAGAGGTAAATTGCAAAGCAGTCGGTAACAAAATAGCGGCGATCGCAAGATTCATTGAAGAGGCATTTAAACGAGCCACTTTGGGCGTAAAGTCTTGTTCGCTGTGGCGCAAACCGCCAAACAGCATGGCAAAGCCCATCACCAGCAGTAAGTTACTGATAATGGAGCCGGTGATAGTGGCTTTGACTACTTCAACCAAGCCACTTCGCAGCGCGAGGTAGGCCAAAATCAATTCAGTGGCATTCCCAAAGGTGGCGTTGAGTAACCCGCCTAAGTTGGGACCGACAACTAACGCAATTTCTTCCGTTGCCGCGCCGAGATAAGACGCCAACGGCACAATGGCGAAGGCAGCGGCTAAAAAGACCCAGACCGGTTCCCACTCTAAGAAGTGCGCTGCGAGAGATAACGGCAATGACACAATCAGCAGAACCGCAAAAATTTTTTTTAACATCTAATAAAAACGGCCAAAAAGGGTGAGGAGAGGCGCAGTTGAATTCGACGGCAAAATACGCCGGTCAGTTGAATCCCAGACTGCCTGAATAAGAATCATAGAGTGAACATCATGACTGAGACTAACAGACTGATTACGCTCCTTACGGATTTTGGTGATCGCGATGTTTATGTTGGGGTGATGAAAGGGGTCATTGCGTCGATTAATCCCCGAGTCACCGTGATTGACCTGACCCACCAAATTCCGCCACAAAGCATTTCTACTGCTCGCTTTCAATTACTCAACGCGTTTCCTTATTTTCCGGGCGGGACTGTGCATCTCGCCGTAATTGATCCAGGCGTTGGCAACTGCGATCGCAAACCAGTCGCCATTGCCTGCCGCGATAGCTATCTTGTCGGTCCAGATAATGGTCTTTTTAGCGGCGTTTGTCAGCAATTTCCGATCAGCCAAGTCGTTGAGCTAAATAATTCGCGTTATTGGCGAACGCAAACACCCAGCACCACCTTTCACGGTCGAGATATTTTTGCCCCCGTTGCCGCTCATCTTGCAAGGGGTGTTCCGTTGGCTGATTTAGGAGCAACCATTTCCCAAGAGTCTCTCCAGACCCTCACCGAATTTGAGACTGAATACGGAGCCGGGTTTCGGGGGCAGGTGCAGCATATCGATCATTTTGGCAATCTGATCACCACGCTTCCCTCAGAGAAAGTCCCAGCGAACGCAATGATTTGTATTAAGCAGCAACGCTTAACACTGGGCGGAACCTACAGCGATCAACCAAAAGATCAACTCGTCGCAATTATCGGCAGCCATGGTTGGTTAGAGATTGCCGTCAATCAAGGTTCTGCGGCTCAAAAGCTAGACGTAAAAGTAGGCGCTGCTGTTTGGCTGGAAGTACTGAATGCCCCCTAACTCTCACTCGGAGAGCATCTCACCCTAAGCGTGCAGTTTTCAGCCCAGAAACTTGATTAATATTGAGAAACAATTGCGATTTTTCTGTGCCGGTGAATACCAACAAATACCGCGAGATTCGCTTAGGCAACCCAAGCCTAGGGTGTGGTCTCACGTTTCTTATCATTGCTCTTTTCGTCAGTGCCGTTGGTCTCAAATGGATTATCAACGGGATTTTGATTTTGGTTTTGTTGCTGATCCTGACCCCGATCTTGGCTTGGTGGGGGGTGAATTGGTGGCTCAAGCGGAGTTTACTCGAAGCGGACTGCCCGAGCTGTGGGGTCCGCTTTACGGGTTTTCGCAACCAAAATTGTGTTTGCCCGAACTGTGGAGAAGAACTGCAAGGCTTAGGCGATCATTTCGAGCGCAAAACAGAACCCGGCACAATTGATGTCGAAGCGATCGATGTTTCGGTCAAGCAAATCGGACCGATGAAACGAATCGACGTGATCGAAGACCCTTAACGTTTTCGAGACAATTCTAGGGTGACGCGATGACGCTGACCGCCTAGATCTCCGACAAAAACTTGATAGTTACCCGGCATCCAAATCCCGGCATGTTGAGGACTGTAGCCGTTAGTTTTTTCACCCAAAATGCAAAAGCGACCGCTCGGACCCTTGATCAGCAGCGTCGGTTGTCCCCCTTGGCTCTTAACTTTTAACCGCAGAAAATCTAGGCGATCGCGAACGGCTAGTACCTGCGTCGGTGATTTGGAAATAAAACCGCAATCTTTGCTGTCGACTTTTCCACCGGATTCGCCATCCAAGGCCAAGGAATCGGACTTAAGAGACGCCGGGAGTTCAATGGTTTGAGCCGCGATGCTCGGGAATCCCAGCGCAATCAAACTGCCCAAAAGGGCTAACTGTATGAAACGGCGCATGGCTCAAAACCTCAGAACTGGAAAAATTCCCGAAAAGTCAGAAAATCAACGAGGGAAAAACGGTGTTGATCCTTTATTCTCTTAGCCTATCGGGGAGCTTAGCCGCCTTCGTAAAATTTGTGACAGTTCGCTAAAAGTCTTTATCTCTATTTGATTTTCGGGCATCGACTTTCTGTGATCGCAAGCTGCCCTCCGCAATGATTGATCTTGTATCGTCACATATAGCTGATAGGCAACAGGCATATTATTTTGGACTAATGATGCTGAAATTGGTAAGTATTGGATCTCTCTCGTTAGCAGAAAATGGGTCGTGCCGGTTTGCAGATTCGTTTCGGAGCCACGGAAACGCCCTTCGGTCCCTGCTGGCTAGCGGCAACTCCAAATGGAATTTGTCATCTACAGTTCCTAAATCCTGAAACTGAGCTCTCTATCTCTGCTTACTTGAGGTCTGATTTCAAACAGGCTGAATTTATACCGGATGATCTCTGGGCCGAGTCAGTTTGCGAGCGCATTTTCCAACCGTTGCAACCGTCCGCTAAGCCACTGTCTATTCAGGTCCAAGGCACAGATTTTCAATGCCAAGTCTGGCGAAAGTTGCTAGAAATCCCATTTGGAGAAGTCACAACTTATCAGCAGCTCGCACATAAATTGAACCGACCAACGGCCGCCAGAGCAATCGGAAATGTCGTGGGCCGCAATCCAATCGCCTATGTAATTCCTTGTCACCGTGTTATTTGAACATCGGGGGAATTGGGCGGATATGGTTGGGAGCTCGCTCGCAAAGCAGAAATTTTAGGGTGGGAAGCCGGACAGACAAGATTGGCAATTTCCAATGAAGTCAGCTCTAAGCCAAATTAGGTTTGTCAGCACCTCATCAGAGTTAATTCAGGCTGAGCTCAGCCGTCAGATTTAAATTTTGGGAAAAGAGATGAAGACTCTCTCAACCTCCGGAACTTTCTTGTTCTCCTCTGAATAAGTAATCAGAAGCAAGCTCACACACCCACCGAAAAGTCATGATAAAAGCAACCGCAACTGAAGTCTTTTGGTCCCCCCACGAAGTCTGCTCACCCACGAATCAACAGCAGTCAGAACCCAATTGGTGGCAGCAATTTCTCCAAGAATTTAAACAGCCTTTCACTTACTACGGCTAACGCCAAGCAGTCAGCTTTATTTCTCCTCTAAATCCTCAAGACCTCTCCTTGCGAATGACTAATGTCAACGCAAGGAGAGGTCTTTTTTTGATGAAATCTAGGAGAATCACCTACCGTAAAAACTTAACGGGCTGAGAAATGGGAAGCCGCAGACTTGCATAAAGATTTTCTAGTGCCGTCACGTTTCGAGTTAGGGTATAGCGCTCCAAAATTCGTTGCCGGGCCTTTTGCCCCAGAATTTTGGCCATTTCCGGATGATCGCGTAGGGTCGGCAGCAAGATTTTGAGT
>JBCDHF010000341.1:0-5195 GCA_038750375.1 Cyanobacteria bacterium P01_H01_bin.15 | reverse complement strand
GTTTCGTGTGCAGCCAGAGGAGGGCATCACCGAAACAGCGGTGGTCGATTTCCAGATTGATTCCCGTTGGAAATATTTTGAGTAGCGGGCGGGCATCTAAGTTCTTGTGATCGCGGATTCAGCGGACAGCTTAGCGCAACGCTGTCGGGGAGGCAGATGTGGCGGGGGGCGACTGTCAATGGGCTCAGTTTTTTTGTTAGCATCAGGGGCTGTTAAGCGCAGCTGTGCTCTGCCAAGTTTATGCCGTCGCAGTCTCCGTTGATTATTGCCGGTATGCATCGTTCAGGAACGTCCCTGGCGGCGTCCTTACTGCAAAGTGCTGGGGTTAATCTGGGACACCGCTTGCTAAGAGGAGATCCCGGCAACGTCAAGGGCTATTTTGAAGATTTAGATTTTATTGAGCTGCACGGTCAAATGTTAATGGCTCAGGGTTTGACCTCTTCGGGTATGACAGCTCGATTTCCCCTGGATTGTCCTGAGTCTTTAGTGGCGGCGGCCCACTCTTTGATTGCCGAAGACAAAGTCCGTGGACATCTATGGGGCTGGAAAGATCCCCGTACAACTTTGTTTGTAGAGTTTTGGCGGCGTTTGCTGCCCCAGGCACGATTTATTTTTTTATTTCGACCCCCCTGGGAGGTGATCGATTCTCTATTTCGCCGTGGGGATGAAGAGTTTAGAGCTAATCCAGTGGCAGCGCTTGAAACCTGGGACGCCTATAACCGTATTGTGCTCGACTTTTGCCGTTGCTATCCGCAGCAATCCCTACTGTTTAATATCCATGGGCTTTCTGCGCAGCCTCAATTACTGAGCGAAACCATGTTTACGGTCTTTGGTGTGGAGCTAAGTCTACCGAACGCAGATCTTTACGAAGCCCCTCTACTCCATCGCTTTGCCGACAATTCTCCTTATATCCACCTATTTCGTCGCAACTTCCCCGATGTGGTGGCTCTTTACCAGGCGTTGAATGCGTTGGCGGTGGTGTCCGAACCGTTACCGCACCAGGAGGAGACTGCTCCCGGTGCCGCATTTCTGGCTGACTGGCGTGAGCTTTGTCAACTGCGGCAGCACGTTAAAGAACAAGCTCGTCAACTCGACACCTTCGCTTCGGTTCAGGCTTGGGCTCAGGAATTGAAAGCTGGCAATGAGTGGCTGCAAAATCAATTTAAACAGGTCGAGCAGGAGCAGCACACCCGGCAAACTCAGTTGGAGGGTCTCACCACCGAAAATGAGTTTCTGCGATTGCAAAATCAGCAGTTTCAGCAAGAGCGGGACAAGCTCGTCGACTGGTCCCAGGAACTGCAAACGGGCAATGACTGGTTACATTCCCAACTGACCCAAGCCCAGCAGGAAAAAACTCGGTTAGTTGCTTGGTCGCAGGACCTCAAAACGGGCAATGAACAGCTGCGATCGCACCTGGTTCAAATGCAACAAAAGCAAGACCAATTAGCCACATGGTCGGAGGAGCTGAAAACGGGCAATGAGCAACTTAGGCTTCAGCTGACCCAAATACAGGAGAGCAAGACCCAATTGATCGCCTGGTCAGAGGAGCTACAAACGGGCAACAACTGGTTGCGATCGCAGCTGACTCAGATGGAGCAAAAAAAGACCCAATTAACCGCTTGGTCAGAGGAGCTACAAACGGGTAACGAGTGGTTGCGATCACAGCTGACTCAGATGGAGCAAAAAGAGACCCAATTAACCGCTTGGTCAGAGGAGCTACAAACCGGTAACGAGTGGTTGCGATCGCAGTTAAGCGATGTACAACGGCAAAAACAACAGTTAGTGGACTGGTCAGAGGAACTTCAAACCGCTAATAATTGGTTGAAGTCCCAACTGAATGATTTTCAGAATGAGCGCGAGCAATTGCTTAAGTGGTCTCAAGAGCTAGTAAAAGCTAATGACTGGCTAAACGGTCAAATTGAGAACCTTTCTTACGAGCGAGATACGCTAGAGCGACAGCACAATGATCTGGCTTTCGTAAACGCCCATCTAACCACAGAGGTTGCAGAGTTAATCGCAGAAAGAGAGAAGTTTGCTCGTTTTTTAAAAGCTGGGCTTAATCTTATTCAAGCGCAATGGACCCGCAAGTTGATCATGATCAAGTCTTTTTTCCGTAGTTAGTCACGGTAATTTCCATGGTTATTGATAAAATCGGCCTGCTGGGTAAGGGGATGGCTTCTGGGGGCAGGTTTGAGTACAGAACAAATTTGGCTTGACGGTTTAACTCACGAACTTGATTTTTGGGACCGTTGGCTAGCCACGGAAGGACTGGAGTGGCCGGACGAATATAGGCGACGCTTTGACCCCAATTTGCGCTTATCTAACTATCATCAAGGTTTTGTCGAAGATTTAGATAAAGCAACCATCGATATTCTCGATGTAGGAGCGGGTCCTGTTACTCACGTGGGCAAGACACACCCTGGCAAGTCCCTAAATTTGATTCCCGTCGATGCATTGGCAGACGAGTATAATCAACTGCTCTCTAAATATGAGCGATGCCCCCCGGTGCCAACATTGCCCTGCCGTAGTGAAAACCTACAAACTCAGTTTGCCGATAGCTCTTTCGATTTAACCTTGGCACAAAACTGCCTTGATCACACGGTTGATCCATTACGTTCTGTTGCACAAATGCTTGCCGTCACTCGCCCTCGAGGATGGGTTCTGCTGAACCATTCTGAAAATGAAGCCGACCATGAGAACTTCGAGGGATTACATCAGTGGAACATTACTCTCGAAGACAACGATCTGATTATTCGAGGTCAGCACCATTCAGTAAACGTCAGTCAGGAGCTAGCGTCTCTCGGTAAATTTAGCTGTGTCCGAACCGCTGAACGGTATATTAGGGTTCACATTCGTAAATATTAGTTTGACTAACCTAAACCAATATGGCTTTCCCGGCTGGCAGCGTCAGCGATTACATAAATCGTCTTCAAGAGAGATCGCTGAATTATCAAAATGAGCATCTTGGTGGCTCTCCTTTGATTTCTATCATTAGTGCTTTTTACAACGACGCCAAATATTTCGAGTCAGCTTACTATTCCATCATTCATCAAACGTTTCAAAATTTTGAATGGCTAATCGTTGATGCCAATTCTAATGATCCCGCTTCGATGGAACTGCTCAAGGAATTACCATCACGCAGCCGCAAGGTTGCAGTTATTCATCAGCCCACTAATCAGGGAGTTTCCGCCGCTCGTAATTTAGCGGCTAGCAAAGCTGCCGGAAAATATTTATTTTTTATGGACCCAGATGACCTCCTGGATCCAACCTATCTAGAAAAATGCTTGCTTTTTTTGGAGCTTAATCCAGAATTTTCCTTAGTTAACTCTTACTCTATCGGTTTCGAAGCTGAGGAGTATTGGTGGGATCATGGTTTTCGCTATCCGCGTCGCTTCTTCGAGCAAAACTGGGTGACCGGTCGGCTTCTGTTTCGCAAAGCAGACTTTTTAGCGCTAGGCGGATATGATGCAGAATTTAGATTTTACGAAGATTGGGAATTGTGGCTCCATGCTTTAAGCGAAGGGCAAAAGGCCTGGACTATTCCCGAATACCTTGACTGCTACCGTCGCAGCCATAGTGGTCTACTTGCGCGTTCTCGCCGCAACGCCGCAGAAATCGACACAATTACCCGTACAATCCTCGAGCGCTACGCCTCTGCCCGTGATACGCTGCCCGAAGAATTTGCTCTGCAACCCTATCGCTTTGACACCGCCAGCCTAAGCGAAACGCTGACCATCTCCAACAGTTTGCATCGAGACAATCCTGGGCGCCGGCTGCTGTGCTTTTTTCCCCACCTAGAAATTGGAGGCGCCGACAAGTTCAATTTAGACTTACTGCGCCATCTCAAAGACCGTGGCTACGACATTACACTGGTCACGACCATTCCGGCCGAACATCGCTGGTACGCCGAATTCTACGCTATTACTCCCGATATCTTTGAGCCCCGTCACTTAGGACATAAGGGTCACTGGCTCAAACTCGCCACCTATCTCATTGAGTCGCGCCACATCGATATTTGTTTAGTCTCAAATTCTTATTACGCCTACTACTTGCTACCTTTTTTGCGTCAGCGTTTTCCCCAGCTCGCCATTGTGGACTATACCCACACCGAAGATCCTGGGTGGCGGGCCGGCGGCTACGCGCGGGTGTCTTGCCAAATGCTGCCGTATTTAGATAGTCAGGTCGTTGCGTCCAAATACTTGGCGGCTTTTTACGACTCCTTAACGGAGATGCGCAGTCCTAAACTTCGCGTTTGCCCGATTAACGTCGATACCAGCTACTGGCAAGGGAATCCAACGCTTCGCCAGGAAGCCCGCCAACGACTAAACCTACCTCCTGATCAACCAATACTCTTTTTTCCAGCGCGGATTACTGCGCAGAAGCGGCCGCTCATGCTGGTGGATATTGTCAAAGCACTACGTCGTCAAGTGGGCAACGTAGTAGTATTGGCGCTGGCTTTAGGCGAACTGTTGGAGCCGCTCCGCATGGCGATTCAGCGCGAGGGTCTGACGGAGCACATTCGTCTGCTACCGCCAGCTTCCGCCGAGGAGATGCGCGGCTTTTATGCTGCTAGTGACATGCTCTTGTTGCCCTCAGGATATGAAGGGATTTCTCTCGCCATCTACGAAGCCATGGGCATGGGATTACCCATCGTCGCCTCTGCTGTCGGCGGTCAAGCAGAACTCGTCACCCCCGAAACTGGCTGCTTAGTCCCCCTAGGCCAGGGCGACCAAGTGGAAGTTGAACAATATGTGAAGATCTTGAACGACTTAATTCAATCTCCCCAGCGGCGATCGCAGTTGGGGAAACAGGCTCGGGAAAGAGTTGTCAATCACTTTGATTTGCGACACATGGCGGATCGCATGGAAGAGATTTTTCAGGAGGCGTTGACCGCGCGGCAAGAAGCGAAAAACAATTCAGAAGCTCATTGCCTGGCGATCGCTACTGAACTGTTGGCTTGGTTTAATGAATATTCTGAAGTCGATGACTCTTGGGGATATATATGTAATGAGAGGAACTACTTCAAGGCACGAGTGGAAGCAATGGAAACCTCAAAATTTTGGAAGCTGCGAAAACTATGGTTCAAGCTCAAACGGAGGTTGGGTCTAACCACAGAAGAGCCCTAGGCAGATTGCTCCAATGAGACCTAAATTCGAATTAAGCATAAACGACGGGCGATATCGATGTGAATGTGG
>JBCDHF010000340.1:0-5266 GCA_038750375.1 Cyanobacteria bacterium P01_H01_bin.15 | reverse complement strand
GCATCAAAACACTAGGGTAGCCGTTCCCATCTCACCATCAATCTCCGGTATTTTCGTTGTAGCCAGGCAAAACATCTCTCTTGCTGAAAACAGGGCTCTGATATTTTTATGGGTCGACTTTGTATGGTGAGAATGTGTGGTAGACTGCAAGTCATCCTAGATAAAAAAAATCACAAAAAAGCAAGAGTCGCCACACTTTTTAATTCCAACAACTTGGACAATAGCCTGGGACATCAAGCCGGAATCTGGCAAGGATGAGTGGAATTTCTCGCTCGTAATAGAGAATCACCAAAATGAGTAAAAAGATGTTGGGTCGGTATCGATGTCTGTAAAAAAGTCTTGCCGCACATCCAGACTAAAACTTAGGGTTCTCCAGTAAGGTAAGAACTTGGTATGTTTGGATCGAAGCTTCTGACAAGCTCACCAATTTAGGTTTATTAATGATTGACGTCACTATCGTTTCTCTCTACCTTGTGCTCGTTTTCAGCATCGGTATTTTTGTTGGTCGACGCACGGCTTCTTTCGAAGACTTTGCCGTGGCTGGACGGCAATATGGGCCCTTAGTCATTTTTACAACACTATCAGCGTCCTTTATTGGGGGTGGCTTCTCCATTGGAAATGCGGAAAAGGTATTCTTGTTTGGCATCGCCAATATTTTTGGACTTTGGGGTTTTAGCTTGAAGGAATTTCTGGTTGCCAAGTATTTGGCGCCTCAGATCGGAAACTTTGAAGGGGCGGTTTCTATTGGCGACATCATGGCACCCAACTTCGGTAAGATTGGGCGTATTATCAGCGGGATAATGGCCCTCGCCCTCTGTTCAGGAATTGTCGGTGCTCAAGTGGGTGCCATCGGGGTTATCTTTAATGTTTTTTTTGGGTTTTCTCCAACAGTGGGAATTCTGCTTGGGTGCGGAATTGTCATCCTCTATACTTCCGTAGGGGGCATGCGAGCCGTGGTCTTGACTGATATTGTTCAATTTGTTGTTCTCGCGATCGGCATTCCTTTAGTTCTCATTTATGGCATTATCTATATTGGTGGAGTAGATGCCCTCATTGCATCTGTTCCGCGAGAACGCTTTGCAATCCCCGGCCCCTCCTTTACTTGGCTTTCACTGCTGAGTCTTTTTCTTGCTTTCTTTTTTGGCGAGGCACTTGTTCCACCCTACGTACAAAGGCTGCTGATCGGAAAAAATGCGAAAGCTGCTAGTCAGGGGACTTTGCTTTCGTCAATCTTTTCAATCCCATTTTTTGTGATCACGGGATTGATTGGTCTTGTCGCGTTAGCGATCGATCCAGATATGCCCGCTCGCCTTGCAATGCCAGAAGTCATTATTACCGTAATGCCGCCTGTCTTGCAGGGGTTAGTGATAGCCGGGATTATTTCTGTGGTGATGTCATCGGCAGACTCTTTTCTGAATTCCGCCGCAGTTGCACTCGTTAATGACATTGCCCAGCCGATTGTTGGATGGCAACTCACTAAGCGCACTAAACTCAATTTTGCGCGTGCAACGACAATATCGATTGGTGTTGCCTCTGTGATTTTTGCACTTTCCATAGAAAGTGTCTTAGATATACTGATTTTTGCCTATACTTATTGGGCGCCAGTGATGCTAGTTCCTCTTTGGGCAACGATTATCGGGATTCAGAGAAACAGAGCGACATTTCTTGTCTCTGCAATAGCGGGTATTACTTCGACCATTATTTGGAATCTATCAGTTGCCCAGTCATTGAAGATTGAAGGCTTTGTGTTTGGCGTTTTAATTAATCTGATCGTATTTTGGCTTGCCCCTAAGGTCAGCTTAGCCATTGGCAATAAATAAACGACTTCAGGGGAAATCAGATTCCCCTGAAAGCCATGAAAACAAGGATAAATAGCAGATTTTCAACGTAACGGTGTGTCCTGTAAATCAGCGCATACTCACCCATTTATGGTGCTATCCTCTGCAGAAGCGAAATCTGCAGTATTTCTGTTGGATTCATACATTTCGTTATGACGCAGCTTCGACACAAACTGTTCTGGATCAAAACCATCATATGTTGTGGGCAGCCAAACTCGAATAATGAGTAGAGCTCCCAATACGAGAAGAAAGGCACAAGCGACGAGCACCTGATCCCACGGAGTTTCCAACACACCTCTCACAATAATTTCTCTGAGCACGGAGACGATTGACACCTCTACGGCTACACCAATAGATATTCGGTGCTCTTGTAGATAAATAATGAGTAAGCGAAATAGCTCCACCAGAATGAGTAAGAACAAAATATCAGAGGTCACAGTCTGAAACTGTAGGGGGGGGAGTAGCGACAGCACCATCTCTCGTAACTGCAAGACCATAAAGCTAAATAGCCCAATGCACAAGCAAATTATGATCAAATCCTGAACGGTTTCCAAAAACCGAATTATCGTGTCATTGTTAAGCCAACGATACCAGGGCAGTCGAGAAGAAGATTTTTTCATGACTATTGAAGACGCGAATCATTTAAATGGATAGTAATTAATCAATTACGTTAAGTCAAGAATAGTTTTATACTCACTGTCTCCGGGGGCTGAAGCAGCGATTGATGCGAAGACTAGCGTCAGCAAATAGATTTTAAGTGTTGTCAGGAAAATGTACTCAAAATTGATCAATTGGAGCTTGCCTCAAAAATCGATGAGCAAACCGATAACAACAGATCGCTAATGGCATCAGCTTTCAGCGCTCAAATTCGGGTGGTTTCCAATCATCGATCTATGCCCAAGAATTTTTCGGGGCTTAACGCATCTAAGGGTGATACATCTTTGATGTAACTATGCTGGCACTTTCAGCATAGTTACATCTAAAATATCTTCAGCAACATTTAGAGCAGAGTTTTGAGTTTGAGTTTGAGTTTGAGCCTTTAGTTGCTTTTATTGTCATAGTCGATTTTTGAGTAATCCCCTGGCTTGTTCTGGCTTGGAGATTAGTTAGTACTTTCTAGTCCGATCTGACGACGAAGAGTATAGTTATCCCAATAGACCCAGCTTGCTATAATTCTGCCATCCACGATGTTGTCTATCTGTACCCCAGAATAGTCGATCGCGTTGCCTGTAGCAGCCTGCCCCAAATACTCTCCAGCGTGGGTTCCGAATGCCCGCCAATGAGTCCAGACCCGATTGCCTTGAGCAACTTGTCCCAGAATCTCGATCTGGAGATCAGGGAAAGCAAGATGAACTCCCTCGACAATTTTGATCCAAGTATCGAGATCAATCTCGCCAGCACCGCCTGCTGCAAGGGGGGCCTGGTAATTCAAATATCCTTCGGCAAAAATCGAAGTGTCAATATTACTATCTCCCGCCCACATATTAACGGCTAGAGTAGATAGGCTTTCTTCGCCCGTTGCCTCCTTAGCACCAAAGGTTATTGGAACGGTTGGTACTTGAACAGGAATGGTATTTGCGATGGTCATTTCTCTTACCTCGATAATTATTTATGGGTTTAAGCTAAGGGTTGAAAGAAAAGGCATTGAATCGATGCCCTGAACCGTTGTTTTCTTTCTTATTTAAGAGAGTAGAGAGATATGATGACAAACTCGGGACATCTAATTTGGTAAATTTTCCAGATAGAAATTTAGGACAACCCATGCAACTGATTACAATCACTAATACTGACTACTAGGTACTTTATATGCCAATCGATCCGCAAGCAGCCGCTTTTCTCCAAGACCTCGCCTCATCTGGTTCCAAGCTCATTCATTACCTCCCCCCGGCTGAAGCTCGTCTGGCCACGTTATCTTCGAAGGAACGTCGTGGCAAGCCAGAGGCAGTAGCTCGCATCAGATACGAATTTATTCCCGGACCAACGGCTGATCTACCCATACTTATTTATGAGCCGCTTGAAAGTACTGGAGGGAACCTCTTACCTGGCCTGGTCTATTTTCACGGCGGTGGATGGGTGCTTAATAATATCACCCTACTAGATTCAGTAAGTCGTGCAATCTGCAACCAAACTGGATGCAAATTGGTAGCCGTCAATTATCAAAAAGCACCAGAACACAAGTTCCCTATCCCATTTGATGACTGTTATGCATCGACAGAATGGGTCTTTGAGCATGCCGATGACCTCGGCATAGACCGGAACCGCATTGGGGTCATTGGTGATAGTGCGGGCGGGAATCTAGCGGCGGCAGTGGCGCTCAAAGCGCGAGATGTGGCTGGACCCAATATTGCGTATCAAGTTCTCATTTATCCAGCACTTCAATACGGTTGGGATACGCCTTCTGCGATCGCGAATGCGACGGGCTATTTCCTTGAACGAGATGCCATGAAATGCTATTGGAATCATTATGTGAGAGAGCCCAGCGACGGCGCAAACCCCTATTGTTCTCCTTTGGCGGCGACAGATCACTCAGGATTGCCCCCGGCCCTTGTAGTCTCTGCGGAGTTCGACCCTCTTTGTGATGACGGTAAATACTATAGCGACAAGTTGCAGCAGTCCGGAGTACCGGTAAAGTTCAGTTTCTACGAGGGACAAATTCATGGTTTTCTGAGCATGGCTGGAATTCTTAACGCAGCTCAGACGTTATTCGATGAGATCGGCAGCGAAGTCCGCTTGAACCTTAATGTTCGGAAGCCAGTATAGAAAGGGGTTTCTGATAGCTAACCAGAATAGGAGTTTCTCACCCAAACGCTCAGAGAGCATATCATCCTCAATCCAGATTTGACTTGTCGATCTCGTACCAAATCATAAATAACTTTCTCGATATACCATGGCTCAGTTTTGCTAGGGTACCGGCGATGCTCTAGATTGAGCAAGCGATCTGCGGCGCCTTGGTCATTGTGCAACATCGTCATTAGTTCATGTTGCAATCTGTTGTTTTTTGCTTGGAGTAAATAGTCCCAAAATTTTTTGAATTATCATGGCGCTAGCCTCTATTGTAAGTCCAAATCTAAGTCTCTAAGAGAAATTCAGTTCATAAGTTTATCTTTGTCCTTCACCTGGCAAAAGATAAACTTCCGCATCGCTAGGCAGGCTTTCAGCGGTTGTTCTGAGGGGCAATCGGGTTAGGGTGTAATCGATACAACAGTAACGACCGCCGCTTGGGTCGCGGCAAAAGCGCGTTTTTGAAAAGCGAAGGGGTAGTCCTAGGGATGTAAGGATGCATTGTAATGATGCACAAATAAGCAAATAGCGCCAACATGATTTTCTATCTTTTTGGAAAAATAGAGAGTTTTGCGGACTAGTCGAGAAACCCGTCGACGCACCGTGCAATTGAAACGCTCAATGAGACTGCTTTTGCCAGTTTCTTT
>JBCDHF010000339.1:0-5272 GCA_038750375.1 Cyanobacteria bacterium P01_H01_bin.15 | reverse complement strand
ATTGATTGCCATTGCCGAAGCCCACGGAAAACTCAAGCAGCTACCCGAAGCCAGCCAGCGCCTCCAAGAAGCCCTCCTGAGCGCTCACCAAATCGACGGTTCATATGTAAAAGCCGGGGCATTGAGTGCCATTGCCGAAGCTATCGGAGAAATCAAGCAGCTACCGGAAGCCAGCCAGCGCCTCCAAGAAGCCCTCCTGAGCGCTCACCAAATCGACGGTTCATCTGACAAAGCCGGGGCATTGATTGCCATTGCCGAAGCCCACGGAGAGCTCAAGCAGCTACCGGAAGCCAGCCAGCGCCTCCAAGAAGCCCTCCTGAGCGCTCACCAAATCGACGATTCAAATCAGAAAGCCTGGGCATTGATTGCCATTGCCGAAGCCCAAGCAAAACTAGATTTATGGCGGCGAGCTCGATTAACGCCAATGAAATGCCCGGTGGATGAACAAAAAGCAGAAGCCTTAGCTGGGATTCTCACCACTTGGGCAGAAAGAAATGAGGAAAGTTCAAAGGTAGATATCATTTAAAATGAATCCAACAATCTTCGATACCCACTGAGTCAAGCTAAATTGATTCAGCAACAGCTAGCTTTTTGTGCAATCCGTTAAATCTCCGACCAATGAATATACTGCGAAGCATCACAACTAGATTTCAAAGGCTTTCTCCAGAGAGACAGCAAACTGTCCTTGACTAAATCGAATTACTTCAAACCAAACAATCAAAACCAACCAGCAAGTCGCCTAAATCATTTCTCGAACTTGCCAAACCTTTTATCGGTATATGTGAAGGACCAGAGGATCTGTCCACTAACACAAAATATATGGGTGGTTATGGAGAGTCATAAAATCAAACCATAATCACCTCCGGCAGCGCTCCCTTCATCTTGCCGAGCCAATCAATCAAATTCTCAATCTGCTGATCCGCCTTCATCACGCCTAACCCGCGCACTACCACCTTATTCTTCGTATACACAAACCGAGACTGCAAATGCATGGGTAACTTCTCATGCAATAACTTCCAAGCGGGTGACTCCATCGGCGTTTCTAACAACACATGCTGCTTCCCTTCTGGCTTAATGCGCGAAAACCCAAGAGACTTCGCCAAATGCTTCAATTCAATCACCCGTAAAATCTGTTCCACCGACTTCGGCAACGGACCATAACGATCCGTCCAATCTGCGGCAATCTGCGCCAACTCCCCAGGCGTGGTTGCATTAGCCGCCGTGCGATACGCATCCACCTTTAGATTCGGGTCAGAAATATACGACTCCGGAATAAACGCCGTCAACGGAATATCCACCTGGGCATCATCTACCTGCGGGATCTCCTGCCCTTGAATCTCGGCGATCGCTTCCTGCAACATCTCCATATAAAACTCAAACCCAATCGCTTCCATCTGCCCAGATTGCTCGGCACCCAAAAGATTACCAACACCTCGAATTTCCATATCTCGTGTCGCTAACTGATACCCTGAGCCTAACTGAGAAAACTCCTGCAGCGCTCGCAATCGCTTCCGTGCCACATCCGTCAACGTGCCTTTATTGGGATACAACAACCACGCATGAGCCTGAATCCCCGAACGACCTACCCGCCCTCGTAGCTGATAAAGCTGGGATAAACCAAACTTCTGAGAATCCTCGATGACGATGGTGTTGACTCGGGGAATATCTAAACCTGATTCAATGATGGTGGTACAGACTAAAATCTCGGCTTCCCCGTTATTAAACGCTAACATCGTTGCTTCTAGCTCACTTTCCGGCATTTGACCGTGACCGACAACGACGCGAATTCCCGGCAACATTTCCCGGAGCTGAGCACTCACATCCTCGATCCCTTCGACACGCGGCACCACATAAAAGATCTGTCCCCCGCGATCTAGCTCATTGCGTAAAGCAGTTCGAACAACTTCGGGGTTGTAGGGTGAAATATGGGTTTTAATCGGTCTCCGAGATGGCGGCGGCGTCGTAATCAGGCTCATTTCCCGAATTCCCGATAACGACATATACAACGTCCGGGGAATTGGCGTTGCGGATAGCGTCAAGACATCGACTTCAGTTTTCAGGGTTTTGATTTTCTCTTTTTGGTTCACCCCAAAGCGCTGTTCTTCGTCGATTACCAGCAGCCCCAGATTTTTGAACTTAACCATCTTCCCGAGCAACTGATGCGTCCCGACAACCACGTCTACTTCACCGTCGGCTAAACGTTTGAGCAGATCTTTCTTCTCGCTGGCTGTCCGAAAACGATTCAACAGCCCTACATTAATCGGATACGGGGCAAATCGTTCTTTGAGCGTGTGGTAATGCTGTTGCGTCAAAATTGTCGTTGGAGCTAAAACCGCAACCTGCCGCGCCCCCGCCGTAATCGCTTTGAAAATAGCTCGCAACGCCACCTCAGTTTTCCCGAAACCCACATCCCCACAGACCAAGCGATCCATCGGGCGATCGCTTTCCATGTCTCGCTTCACGTCTTGAGTCGCCTTCAGCTGATCCGGTGTGGGCTGATAAGGAAAAGAGTCTTCTAACTCCACCTGCCACGGCGTATCTTCAGGGTAATTAAAACCTTCAAACTGCGATCGCTGAGCGTAAAGTTTGACCAAATCGACGGCGAGCTTTTTGACCGCCTTGCGCACTCGGTTTTTGACCTTATCCCAAGCCTTACCGGACATCTTATTGAGTTGTGGCGGCTGCGTACCGGTATGACGATATCGAGACAGTGAATCTACACTATCAGCGGGAACCCGTAACAAACCGTCTGCATACTTAATGGCCAAGTATTCCCGAAAATTCAACGTTTCTAGCTTCAAAAACTTTCCGATGCCGTGGGTCTTATGCACGACATAATCCCCCGGTCTCAACTTATTGACATCAACCTGCTTAGACGCCGCCCGGCGCCGCTTTCGCACATACCCAAACGTGGCTAAGGTATGCTGCCCAAAAAATTCGCGATCGCAAACAATAACAACCCTAAAAGTAGGCAAGATACAGCCTTCGAGCTCAGCTAATCCGGCATACTTCAGCGCAACGGCAGCCCCCTGAATCTGCTGCTTTTCAATCGCGGGAAAGTCTTTATTGTTAGGAATAAACTGCGCAGGACAATCATGTTCTTGCAACAACGATACTGTCCGACTCGGCTGAGCCGAAATCAACCAAGTACTATATTTCTCCAGCGTAATTCCCGTATAAATCTCTCGCTTCCCACGCAAAATCTCCGCTAACTTGGCAAACTGATTGGGCGATACCGGCAGCGGACGAGCCGATACGTCCAGCGCATTACTGTTTGCGATCGCAATTTCTGCCAACTCAATGCGGTAAAACAGTTCCAAGTGTTCCATAATCTCGGCATGAGAGCGATGCAGCACCGGGAGATCTGAGGCGTGGGTTTGCCATTGCTCATCGGCCCGTTCCCGCCAGCGATCGCCATGGGCTTCACATTGATCTATTTCATCCAGGGCACAAAGGGTGGCATCGGGTAAATAATCCAGCAAAGACGCCGGTTCTCGGAAGGCGAGCCCAAGAAAACGCCCCATGCCATCCGGGTAGTTTTCTTCTAGGTACTGTTCCAGCTCTGCATCAGTGAGGAATGTCTCCACTTGCTCAGAACTCAAATTAGCTGCAATCAGAGGCGCGTATCCGGTCGGGGTCAAGGTTAAGCTCTCAACTTTATCTAGGGATCTCTGCGTCGCAGAATCCAGTTCACGCAACTGCTCTAACTCATCCCCAAACCAATCCAAACGAATTGGTAACTCAGCTGAAACCGGGAAAATATCCACAATATCCCCACGCCGACTCCATTGACCCTCACTTTCGACCAGTGGCACCCGTTTATAACCCAAACGCGCTAACCGTTCATCCAAGACTTTTCCTTGCAAGCTAACGCCGGGTTCCAGCTTGAGGCAATAGTCCGCGAAAACTTCTGGAGGCGGCAAATGTCGTTGTAGTGCTCGCTCCGTCGCGACAATCGCCATGCCCTCACTGGGATTCTCCCGCTCATTAAGCAAATCCGCCAACACCTGCATCTGTCCCCATACCGTCTCCGATTCTGGGTCAAACGGTTCATAGGGCGTCGCTTCGGAGGTTGGGTAGAAATGCACCGTCCGCCAGTTCATTGTCTGGAGTTGTGCCGCCCAACGTCCTGCTTCTTCTTGGGTTGCGCAGATAACAAGCAGGTTGCGATCGCAAAGTTGAGCAAAGCACGTGCTGAGTAGCCCTTTAGGTAAACGCGGTAGTCCTTGTAACTGAAGCTGCTCGTTCTTTTTCAGCTTGGTCAGAAGTTCTTGCGTAAGGGGTGACTTTTGAAGAGCGCGGATAACGGAAGAAAAGGGCATGGTCAATGAATTGGCATACGAAGGACCCGAAACCGAAAAATAATCGGATTCAGGAGACCCATTTAATTTAGCGGAATTTTCCCTGTGCCAAAGCGGCGAAATTTAGGATTAATCCAGTTAACAAATTATTGAGGTAGCCTGCGAATCCAGATGTTAATGCGAAAGTTACAGATCGTCCGCATCAATCCCTAACTCTCCCAATTTGGCTGCCAAGCGATCCGCCCGCTGCTTTTCTTGTTCGGCTCGTTCTTCTCCGCTTAACAGCAAATTTCCATCAAGATCCCTCCAGCGAAGCCAAGGCAAGGGTTGATTCATGTACGTTCCCTGCCAGATTCCCCGCTCTACACCCAAGGGCAGAATGGGATAGTGACCGCGTTCACTGGGAATACAGCGTCGATAACAACTGGCGACGTGCTCATAGACTTCTACTGACGCCTTATCCACTTCGTAAATAGCGAAAAAGGGCACCCGGATCACCTGTTCGTAGACCCAAGATTCACCCGCTTTCGCATCTTCCCTACTAAATGGTGAAGTCGTATCTCGCTCTTCCGACCCGCCGCCAGAGACAAACTCAATCACCAGCAGCGGCACAATAATTTCTTGCCACATTACGTAGGAGCGTCGCCGTTCCCCATCCAGCAGTGGCGGGACACCAGGAACGTAAAGTCAGTTGGGGGCTTCGACTCCTTATTTGTAGTGGCTCAGTTAATCGCCAATAAATTCCGCAGTCCCGACCAACCACCTAGTTCCATCTTTTGGGTAGTCCTAGGGACGTAAGGATAGAGAAAAAAAGGATAAACCAGAAGCTCCCATGGTGAAACTCAAATGCCCTCGCTGCCATTCCAGCAAAATCGTCAAAAATGGTTTCATTCACAATCGCAAGCAGAACCATAAATGTAAAGAATGCGGGCGCCAATTTGTCGCAAATCCTCAGCAGAAATTGATTTCAT
>JBCDHF010000338.1:0-5278 GCA_038750375.1 Cyanobacteria bacterium P01_H01_bin.15 | reverse complement strand
TAGTGGTTTTGATGACCTCGGCAGCGCCAATTTATCCTAAATGGAGCCAAACATTTTGGCACAGTGCAAAAACTTAAAACTATTTGACGGGACGCCATTGTTCAGGGGGCGTCTTAAGCGAGTGCTGTCCAGCCGCTAAGCAAATCCACCCCGGCAAAACCCGATATCTGAGCATCATTCATCAACCAGATGCCAACTTCTCCCGTAAGATTGTTCTGAATCATGATGTCTGGGTTCTGGTCACTCGTATAATCGCGGGCGCCACGAACTGTCCAACCGTTGAGCCGATCGATGCCCGCAAAACCGCTAATGCGTGCATCATCCATAAACCAAACACCCACTTCTCCGGTTGTGTTGTTTTGAATCAGCACGTCAGTATTGCTGTCGTCATTAAAGTCGCCAGTTCCGCGCACCGTCCAGCCATTCAGCACATCGATACCCGCAAAGCCAGAGATCCGGGTGGCGTCCATAAACCAAACGCCAACTTCGCCCGTGGTGTTGTTCTGGATCAAGACATCTAAATTATTATCGTCGTTGAAGTCTCCGGTCCCTCTTACCGTCCAGCCTGTTAGGACATCCACACCGGCAAAGTTATCAATGCGGGTTTGATTCATCAACCAGATGCCCACTTCTCCCGTGGTATTGTTCTGAATCATGACATCGGAGTTGCCGTCTTGATTAAAGTCACCGGTGGTTCGAGTTGTCCAATCATCCAATACGTCAACCCCCGCAAACCCGTCAATACGGGTTCCATTCATCAACCAGAGTCCGACTTCCCCGGTGGCATTATTTTGAATTAGGACGTCGGGATTGTTGTCACGATCAAAGTCATTAGAATCAATGGAATTTACGTCAATGGTTACGGTTGCCGGGTTAGAGACGTTATTGGCACTGTCGGTAAGCTGATAAGTAAACGTTGTCGGACCCACAAAGTCAGTTTCGGGCGTGAACGTAAAAGAACCGTCGGCATTGAAGTTCAGATTGCCAGTGGTGGGAGCAGCTAATAAACTTGCGGAGATTGCATCACCGTCAGGATCACTATCGTTGATTAAGACGCCATCTTCAAAAGCGACGTTTAAGATACCATTTTCATTGAGGCTGTAAGTGTCTGCGATCGCAATGGGGGGTGCATTACTGGCGGACACAGTTACGGTAAATGTATCTTCTGCTGTTTCTCCGGTTAGGTTGGTTGCTCTGACCGTAATTTCGGCAACGCCACTTTGACCCGGCAAGTAGTCCAGGATTAGTCCGGAATCATCGATTTGAGGATCAACGAGGCTAGGATTGCTATTGCTAACGACTTCAAAGGTTAATTCAGATTCAGTCAGATTGGTAATGCTAGTAATGGTGACAAAATCTTCGTTGCCCGAAACGATCGGTTGAGTCGGATCAATATCAAGGGGTAAGGTTGGTGTAGTATTCCCATTGGCATCACGGCCCGCAAATGCCGGGTTAATGGCTGAACCATTAAACGTGGGGAGGCTAGCAATGGCTTCAACAACGGCAAAGTCTACGTCTGAACGAACTTGTCCAAAAACAGTAAATCCACCATTTTGGTTATCTAAATTTCCGGAATTATCACCGAGGTTGAAAAACCATTGACTTGTCGCAGAATCCGGATCTCCCCCCAACTTAGCAAACGAGATCGTGCGTTCTAAATTGGAACGACCATCGGAAAAGTCATTAATTAAAGGTGGATTTGACTCAATGGCGCGATCCGGTACATCGCCAGCAGTGGCGGGATTGCTAAAGTCATCAATAATGAAGCCACCGCCTTGAATGACAAAGCCGGGAACGGAGCGGTGAATAATAGAATCGTCGTAGTCCCCAGCGTTGGCATAGCTTAGAAAATTTGCGACGCCAGTGGGGGTGCCTTCCCCTGCTTGGTCGAAGAGCACCACATCGACAACGCCACCATTGCCTAAGGTGGTATCAAAAAACTGGAAGCGTGCTATTTGCCCCGTGGTAAAGGGATCGTCGAAAGTTTCAAAGAGAGAAATAGTATCGTCGGCCGCGTTTTCAGAAACAGCAACGTCTTGGAACGGGCTAATAATGCGAACTTCCACGGGGCAAACTCCGATGTAGCAGGGATAACAGTATTACGGGTAGTTAAATCGAGCCCTATTCTACAGAGATTTATTAAAACTGAGTTTGTGGGTTGCCGAATGTTTGCGGATAGATCAAGCTCTGAGTTGCTTAGAGTGGGAGGATTTCAGACCTCTGTGGTGGAGAGAACCTTTGGGTGCGAAATCTCTCCTTCGGCTAACGAAACGCTAAGACGGGAATTTCTGTACTTCTCAAAATCTGTGCAGTGGTGCTGCCAATAACGAGCTGCCGAATTCGACTATGGCCGTATGCACCGAGCAGAAGCAGATCAATCTTGTGCTGTTTATTATATTTTGCAATCTCAATTTCTGGATGACCCACCAGCAGGTCACTAATCGGCGTAAAATCACTTCGTCTAAAAGCATTTTGAGCTTCTGCTAATCTCGCGATCGCCTTTTCGTCCTGGCGGCTCCTGCCCACCGTGATTAAGTGCACGGACAAATCGGCAAACAGTGGCGAATCCAGAATAAACTGCTGCAGTTTTTGGCAGCTCTCGCTGCCGTCGTAAGCTAGGCACACCTGCTCAATAGGTCGAGTTTGCTGGGAGGTGACCAGGCAAGGATGATGACAGGATCGTAGAATTCGCTCCAAATTACTGCCCAAGTGACTGGCGGCAAATTGGGAATTTTCACCCCGCTTACCCAGCACAATCAAGTCGGCATCAACTCCCAGCTCTTGGAGATAGTCCACTAAAAAGCCAGTCTCATGAATAAGTTTGACTTGCTCAACCCCAGCAGTGCGCAGAGTTTCTTCGGCTTCTTCTAAGAGATGCTTCGCGCGCTGGTGTTCGAGTTTCGCCTTTTCGTGCTCTAGCTCCACCAGTTGATTCAGAAGCGCCTTAGTGGCGCCCAGCCCAATGCTGCCGCTCAAATTCCGGGCTTGGGCCGTAGATTGACTCCGGGCATCGGTGACATATAGCACATCCACTGACGCATTTAAGCGCTGGGCTAGCCAAGCCGCGTAGAAATAGCTATTACGGGCATAATCAGAGCCGTCGGTACAGAGCAAAATTCGTTGCATGGGTAGGTTTAGCGATCGCATCGCCAGAACGTAGTGAGTAAGCCAGGGAGATTAATGTGCGGACATTTTTTCAAGGGCATTGGGATCATTATGAACCGCCAATTTCTCGACCAAGGTCGCGCTAGCTTCGTTAAGACCCACCAGAGAGACGTCCGCACCCGCTCGCCGGAATTTGAGCACAATTTGATCCACGGCTGCGATCGCGGATTGGTCCCAGAGGTGAGCGTGAGTGAAATCGAGAGTGACCTGTTCAAGTTCTTCGTCAAAGTCAAACTTGCTGAGCAAATCATCAATAGCTACAAAAAAAATTTGACCGCCAATGCTGTAGGTCCGATGCATCCGATCGTCGCTGAGCTGGGTATCAACAAAGACCACTTGTGCCACCTTATGGGAAAAGAACACAGTGC
Organism: Cyanobacteria bacterium P01_H01_bin.15; assembly: GCA_038750375.1. GTDB lineage: Bacteria > Cyanobacteriota > Cyanobacteriia > Cyanobacteriales > JAAUTE01 > JAAUTE01. The sequence continues at coordinate 1,745 of JBCDHF010000338.1, read as the reverse complement.
TGAGTGCAATGCCGACAACCACCCCGATAGCAAGGTTGTGGCTCAGGATTGTGATCAAAACAGTTGTGAGCATGGCCGCCGTTTCGCTGCGGGGAATGCGCTTGATTTGGGTAATTGACGACCAGTTAAAGGTACCAATAGACACCATGATCATCACCGCCACGAGAGCTGCCATGGGGATTTGGCTAACCCAATCGGTGAGCACCAAGATGAAAAACAGCAACAGAATGCCCGCGCTGAAGGTGGAAAGGCGACCTCGCCCCCCGGACTGGATATTAATCACCGACTGGCCAATCATGGCGCAACCGGCCATCCCGCCAAAGAAACTGGTCACGATATTGGCAATCCCCTGACCTTTGGCTTCTTGGTTTTTATCGCTAGGGGTATTGGTCAGCTCATCGAGAAGAGATGCTGTGAGCAGCGATTCCAGCAAGCCAACAATGGCGAGGGTGATGGCGTAGGGAAAAATGATTTCCAGGGTTTCGAAGTTAAGGGGTACTTGAGGCAGCGCAAACGGCGGAAAGCTCGAAGGCAGTTCGCCCATATCGCCCACGGTGGGGACCTTAACCCCCGCAAAAATGGAAATCGCGGTCATCGACACAATCGCGACTAAGGGTGACGGGATGAGCTTGGTAAAGCGGGGCAGGATATAGATAATTGCCAAAGATGCCGCTGTCATGATGTAGACCGCAATGGGCACCTGGGTGAGCTGAGGCAACTGGGCTTGAAAGATTAGAATAGCCAGCGCATTCACGAAGCCAACCATCACTGCTCGGGGCACAAATTTAAGCTGTCGTCCGAGTTTGAGCCAACCAAAAATCATTTGAATAATGCCGGTGAGAATCCCCGCCGCAAAGAGATAGGGTAGCCCGTGCTCTTTGACTAACGTGACCATCAAGAGCGCCATCGCTCCGGTGGCAGCAGAAATCAGTCCGGGACGACCGCCCACAAACGCCGTGGTACAGGCAATCACGAAGGACGCGTATAGACCGACTTTGGGATCGACCCCGGCAATAATCGAAAATGCGATCGCTTCTGGAATTAATGCGAGCGCGACGACGGTTCCCGCCAGCAAATCGGCTCGAACATTGGAGAACCATTCCCGTTCCAGATTCTTAAAATTCAAAGTGCGCCCCTAAATCAAAGCTTCGGTTAACTCAATAACCTTACCCTGAGTTGAAATCCAGCACTATTCAATTGCCCTAAGTCGAAAAAATCACTTTTATTGAATTTTATATTGATCTCAGTTCAGTCCAGTGATTCTTCCGAGAACATCAGCTAAGAGCGCCAATCTTCGAATAATCGTCACCAATTAAAGCGGTCGTTTTCACAAATGCTCACATCCATTTCTATGAATCAACCTAATTAAAATGGCTAAGTCCCAACTGACTACATTGGCTGCTGTTAGTGTTTCTTCGCTTTCTTTTGTCAGCGGACAAACGGCGGAAGCGACCTCGCTAATTAATTCAGCCGGGTTAGCGGACCCAGGCATAACCATCACGGCTGACGAAATTGTGTTGGAGAATGAAGCCGTAGTTACGAACCAATACGAGAGCTTGGGGGTGAACTTCTCTCCCAACGTACTCTATAACTCTCAGTCCGAGTCCGGGAGTCTCGGTAACTTTGCCCCGGCAGTCACCGGCAACTACTTCGGACAAGCACTACTTTGAATGTATATCCACTGCTAGCTAACCGCTTAACAGATTCCAACAGTAATAAGTGGCCTTTTTGCTCACTGAGACGAG
>JBCDHF010000337.1:0-5309 GCA_038750375.1 Cyanobacteria bacterium P01_H01_bin.15 | reverse complement strand
GGCGCAGAATCTAAAGCATCGCGAAATGGGCCATAGTAGGCGGACGCATATTTAGCAGAATAGGCAAGAATGCCGACATTAACCCAGCCTTCTGCATCCAATGCCTTACGAATCTCCCCTATACGGCCATCCATCATGTCGGATGGGGCAACAAAATCAGCGCCTGCCTCAGCCTGTACTAAGGCTTGCTTAACGAGGACCGCGACTGTCTCATCGTTGAGAATTTGACCATTTTGAACAATGCCGTCATGTCCCTCACTACTGTACGGGTCAAGCGCCACATCGGTAATCACCAACAGTTCAGGAAGCGCCTGTTTGAGCGCCCGCACGGCCCGAGGAATCAAACCAGTTGGGTTATAGCTTTCAGTACCAGCGTTATCTTTCTGATGGTGGGGAATTAACGGAAACAGGGCAATGGCACCAATGCCTAACTCCCAAACAGTTTTTGCTTCTTCTAGCAATAAATCTAGGGAGTAGCGAAAACAGTTGGGCATCGACGGCACCGCCTCTTTCTGCCCCTCACCTTCCATAACAAACAGGGGATAGATCAGATCAGCAGCGGTTAGCGCCGTCTCTCGCACCATCCGACGTAGTGCCCCAGTACGGCGCAGACGCCGAGGACGCTGCACTCGGCTGGTACTATTGGTAGGTACAGCTGATCCAATCGCTTCAACAGCATCTGCGGCAGCTTGTGGGGGCGCTGACAGAGGGGACATAGATGTGGATGACATAAGACGAAAACCCGTTATATGATAATGATTATCATTATGCCTAAGCATCTTACATCAATTTCAATAAATTGATGCGATGGCGCTAGTGCTGACTTGTCAGTTCGCAATCCTAAAATCCATGACTCAGGTTCACTGTACTCGGGCTCAAACAGCGGTATTGCAAGCACTACGGCAGCAGCCTGAACCGACCTCGGCTCAGGCGCTTTATACGCTTATCAAACAAAACCAGCGGATTGGTTTAGCAACGGTATATCGAGCCCTCGATGCGCTCAAACGGATGGGAAAAGTACAGCATCGGGTAACGCTAACAGGTGAAACACTCTACAACGCGGTGGAGCAGGACCATCACTACATGACCTGTTTGGACTGCGGTCAATCGTTTCCACTGAAGATGTGCCCTTTAGAGGGACTAGAGTCTTCACTCCAGCAATCCAGGTCATTCACAGTTTATTATCACACCCTCGAATTCTTTGGTCTCTGCGAACCCTGTGCGATACAGGAATGAGATCTTACCAAACGATATTAAGTCTATAGCGGCAATCGAATGCAAAACTCAGTGCCTTGCCCCACTCCAGATTGCACACTCAAACTGCCACCATGGGCATCGACCACAATTTGGCGTGCAATCGCCATTCCTAGACCTGTGCCTTTGCCAACAACCTTGGTGGTAAAACCTTGTTCAAAAATTCGCTCGATGATTTCCGATTTCATGCCGCAGCCATTATCTTGAAACTGAATTTCAATTTTTTCATCAATGCAGTCTGTCCGAATCGTAATCACATTTGGATTCGCTTGAATCTCTGCAAAAGTCTTTCTTTGATTCGCTTCCTCGAAAGCATCAATGGCATTTGCCAGAATATTCATAAACACTTGATTGAGTTGTCCAGGAAAACATTTCACTTCTGGAATCTCACTGTAGACCTTAACAACTTGAATTTGAGGACGCTTTTCATTCGCTTTTGTAAGGTGTTTGAGGATCAGTAATGTACTATCGATACCATCGTGGATATTGAAAGCCATTTTGTGTTCTTGATCTTTACGAGAGAGGATACGTAAGCTATCGCTGATATTACAAATGCGATTGACCCCCGTCTCCATGGACTCAAGCAGCTTAGGTAAATCTTCACGCAAAAACTCTAAATCGATCGCTTCAATCTCATCCTCTACAGTTGAATTCGCTTGGGGATACTCTGATTGATAAACATCAATTAAGCCCAGTAAATCTTGCACATAACCCTGGGCCGGTGGAATATTCCCTTTTAGGAAGCTAACTGGATTGTTAATCTCATGGGCAACTCCAGCTACCAAATTTCCCAACGCAGACATCTTTTCGCTCTGTACAAGTTTTAGTTGAGATTCCTGCAATTCGCGTAAAGTCGAATTTAGCTCAATCGTCCGAGCTAATACTTCTTTCTCTAAATCCTGATTTAATCGTCTTAAACATAAATGTGTATCAACTCGGGCCAACATTTCCGATGAGTGGAAGGGTTTAGTGATATAGTCAACACCGCCTGAGTCAAATCCCTTGATCTTACTTTCCGAATCAGTAAACGCTGTGATAAAGATAATTGGAATTTCAGCGAAATCTGGCTTAGATTTTATCCACTGACAGATTTCAAAGCCATTCATTCCAGGCATTTGAATGTCAAGCAAGATCAAATCTGGTTGGTAAGCGCTCAAGCGCTTAATTGCGCGTTCCCCATCAATGGCCGTGACAACATCATAGCCTGCAGTACTGAGGATTTCTTCAATGACCTCTAAATTCGATGGGACGTCGTCAACGACCAGAATTTTCCCTTCAGTTACGACCATAGTCCCCCTGTGCTAAATGTTGTTGCAACAACGTTTCAATCTCTTCGATTTTGAATTGACGAGCAAGCTGGAGTAGGGAATCAGTAAACGCACGGTAGCCACTGTCTGAGCTTAGTAAGGCTTCGATTGCCTGACGAGTTTTACGTATACTCCCAGACTGAGTGATTTCGAGCAGAGATTGAAGCTGCTCTTTAGAGGGTATGCAACTGACTACAGTGCCCTCTGCAGGATAGGAAGATGTTGATTGGATCCAATCTAACTGCAAATGTATGGACAAACAGTTTATTAATTCTTCCCGATCAACAGGTTTGGGAAGAAAATCATTGCCACCTGCATCCATGGCCATCTGGCGATCCTCTTGTGAAACAGATGCTGAGGAAACGATCGTTTTTATCTGTCGTAGTTGCTGGTCTGAGCGTAAGCGATCAAGCAGTTCAAAGCCATCCATAACCGGCATGGCGATATCAATAATGACCAGATCGGGGTGTTCTTGACGTATTTTGTTTAACCCAATCAACCCATTTTTAGCTGTACTGACCTTAAATCCCAGCGGTTCTAACAGACCTGTTATAACATCACGATTTTCTAAGCGATCATCAACGATTAAAATGTGACGACGGTCTCCTGCATATTCAGTAATAGTGTTAGTCCTGCCATTTAAGTCTTGCTGATTCCAATCGCTCAGTACAGAGAATTCAGCGATAAAGAAAAATTGACTTCCGTGCCCCAGTTGGCTGGTCGCCTCAATATGTCCTCCCATTAAACTCACAAGCTTTTGAGAGATGGCTAATCCCAACCCCGTTCCTTCTGATTGTTTGTCCCGCTCACCCACCTGCTCGAAAGCTTGAAAAAGCTTTGGCAGATCTTCAGGAGAGATTCCCACACCCGTATCTGAAACTTGAAACCGAATAGAAACACGCTCACTATCCACTGATACGACTTCAATACCCAATGTTACCGAGCCTCCCTCTGTAAATTTAATCGCATTACCAAGCAGATTAATTAATACCTGACGTAAGCGTTTATCGTCGGCTTCGATGGCCTCGGGCAGGCGGGTATCGGACGTATAAATAAAATCGATACCACGATCACGGGCACGTATTTCGCACATTTCCACCACGCTTTGTACCAGGGATGGCAGATGCACAGGCTTCGGATTCAAATCCAGCTTACGGGCCTCGATTTTTGATAAATCTAAGACATCGTTAATCAAGGTCAATAAGTGGGAGCCACAGTTGTGAATCGTATTCACTCCCTGTCGATCCTTTTCCGTGAGTTGGTGAGAACTCGATAGAATTTGAGCATACCCCAAAATCCCATTGAGGGGAGTCCGCAACTCGTGGCTCATATTGGCCAGAAACTCGCTTTTTGCTTGATTAGCACGATCTGCAGTAAGTTTGGCAACTTGCAGTTGAGAGGTGCGTTCTGCCACCCTACCTTCAAGCGTGGTGAATGCATTCTGGAGTTGGCTGGTCATCTTCGTAAACGCTGTTGCCAACTGACCTAGTTCGTCTTGGCGTCCGGTATCGAGAGTGACATCAAACTGCCCCGCCGTAACCTGCTGTGTTGCCCTGAGTAACTCTCCGAGAGGGGTTGCGACTTGTTGTCGCAGGACAAGTAATAGCAACAGCACTTCCAAGCACAAAGAGACAAAACCAAGAAAGAGGAGAAATCGAGTGGCGCTCAGGGCTTGTTCTCGCAAGAGAGATTCTGGATAAACCGAAATGAGATACCAATCTGGACCATGCAACCGAGCGATTGCTAAATATTCGTGATCGCGACGATTGTACACGACGCTATTAGACTTAGCAGTCTGCTTGGCTAGGGCAAAGATCCGTTGAAGATGTTCATCCCCTGAGCTTTGTACGCTCAAACTACCGGCCTCTGCTTCAATTTGTGCCATTAAATTTGGCGCGGCAACTAACTGACCATCCGTCCGAACGAGCAGGTTATAGGCTCCGTCCAAATGGTCTTCGATCACCCGATGGAGCAGGTTGGTCAAGACAACATCGTGCTCAACTGAGGCTAAGTGACGACCATCTGGGCCATCAATGGGTGTTACTGCCGACACCATGGCATCATCCGTAACTGGATCCGCATAGACTCCAGTCCACAAGGTTTTTCGCTCGGGATTGTGTTGCCAGTCGCCTAAATATGTCGTCTCAAATGTGGTGATGTCCAAGTCACTGTCCGCCGCCAGACCCCAAGGTGCTTTCGGGTAAAACATCGTGATTGAACCATTGGGTAGCGTGATGTAGGTACTGAAAAAGCGATCGCGCCATCCAATCCCATAACGTTCGACCAATTCATAGCAAAGCACCATACGCTTCTGAAAATCTGGCGTTACAGCTGTATTTCTCTTGATAAAGGACGTAGAGTGATGTTCCGTGTCAATACTTTGCAGCTGAACGTTTTCAGGCGCATCGCGGATCGTTCCATCCGTCCATCGAGAAAAGTAGCGATTAAAACGTTCTTGCCAGTCAGTTTTCGAGTCTGCAGTAAATTGTTCAAGAAAGTCATCATGAAGAAGGGCGTGGTTAACTTCCGCTAGGACAAAGACGGCTTCTTCTCGCTGGCCTCGCTCGGTAATATAGCTCAACAAATTGGTTTGGGTACTCCCAGCCAACTGAGACATCAAATGCCAGTAGCTAATCGCTGAAATGGCGATTATGACTAATGTCAATCGCAGCCCCATTTTAACGAGAGCGTTTAAGGTCAGAGATTTCTTATATTGCTCACGAATTGCAATAGAAAAATTAAAACTTT
>JBCDHF010000336.1:0-5312 GCA_038750375.1 Cyanobacteria bacterium P01_H01_bin.15 | reverse complement strand
TATAAAACCGGTCATCTATTTTGTCAAAATATTCATCGAGCTTTTGGATTTGTCCCAAAATTTCTATTAATTGAAGATTATTCTGTCGCGATCGCAGCTAAGGGCACATTAGACAATCTTCATGGGACATCATCACACTATGGACAATGCAGTCCCAGAACTTCAGCCGTCTCCGCTCGCACTCTGGAAGAGAGGGCGGCGTCAGTTTTCAGGTCGCCCCCGTAGGATGGAATCATTTCTTTTAGCTTTGGCATCCACTCACCCTCCAGCTGTTCAGGAAAGCAATTTTCAAGCATGTGCACCATGCTCCATGCCGCGATCGAGGCGCCTGGGGATGCGCCCAGCAAGGCACTCAAGGTGGAATCTGCGGAATGCACCATCTTCGTGCCGAACTCCAGCTTGCCCGTGCTCTTGTCATCCTTTCGGATAATTTGCACCCGCAGCCCTGCAACAACAACCTCCCAATCCGCGGGATTCATTTGCGGATAAAACTCTTCCAGAGTATCGAAGCGATGGGATGGATGCTGCAACACTTGTTCGAGTAGATATTTCTCGAGTGGAAAGTTGTCTCGCGCGGCGGCCAGCAACGGCAACAGATTATGGGACTTCACCGATTTCAGCAGATCGAGGTAGGAACCATGTTTCAGGAATTTGGTGGTGAAACCCGCATAGGGACCAAATAGCAACCATCGTTTTCCATCGATAATGCGAGTATCGAGGTGTGGCACCGACATTGGTGGTGAACCCGTGGCTGCCATGCTATACACTTTGGCTTGATGGCGCTCGGTGATCGCCGGATTGCTACACCGCAACCAAATACCGCTCACCGGAAACCCCCCGTAGCCCCGTGCTTCACGTATTCCCGTCTTTTGCAGTAGTGTCAGTGCTGCGCCACCGGCTCCCAGGAAAACATATTTCGCGTTCACTACTCGCTCAGTGCCAGCAGCCTCATCTCGGGCAATCAGTCGCCAACCGCCCCCGGCCCGCCGTTCCAGATGAGCCACAGGATGCGAAAAGCGGATTTCAACATCATCCTGCGTTTTTAGGTGGTTTAACAAATTAGTTGTCAGCGTGCCGTAGTTTACGTCTGTGCCACTTTCCATCCGGGTAGCGGCCACCGGCTGCTGAGGATCACGCCCCGCCATCACCAGCGGCGCCCACTCTGCGATCTGAGCAGGGTCCTCAGAATACGCCATTCCCTGAAAACAGTGATGATTGCTCATCGCCTCGTGACGCTTCCTGAGAAAAGACTGTCGTTCAGGACCGCTCACAAAGCTCATATGTGGGATCGGACGAATAAATGAATCTGCCAAGGGAATAGCGCCTTTTTTTACAAGATACGACCAAAACTGACGCGACATATCAAATTCAACGTTAATCTCCAGTGCCTTAGCGATGTTAATGCTGCCATCGGAAGCCATTGGGGTGTAATTGAGTTCGCAGTTGGCAGCATGCCCTGTCCCCGCATTATTCCAGGCGCTCGAACTCTCTTGCGCTTCTTCCGGTCGGCTTTCAAAAAATGCCAACTTGAGATTGGGTTGTAGTTCCTTGAACAGAACTCCCAGGGTCGTGCTCATGATGCCGGCACCCACCAGGGCAACGTCGACCTCATCCAGACTATGCGTATTGGTCACAGCTTGCAGCCCCTTCTTCTTGTTAAACCTTCACAGTGTAATCGATTGAGCCTCTGTTGCACCTTTGAGCAGAGCTACCCAGTTTCTTCTGTTCACCCCTTGTCTTATGTAATTAACATAAAAACCTCGTTGAAAAAAGAGCGCTGTCCCTTAGGGATTGTCAATTAAACTCGGATCTTGACCGAGCCCTACTTTGTGCCACCACTGCGAATAAACTTTGCCATTCCGTTTAACTGGCTTGCGAAACAGAGCGTCAGTGCCCCTCCCCTGCGATCGCGTTGGTGCCCGGCTCCGAGTTCTGCTGCTGAGATGATTTGCGGAGGCTCAAAGTGATAGCCTGCAATTCGCAATCCCCCAAGAATCGCTCGTAAGCTGCTGTCTCTAACGCCCACGGGTTGTTCGAACACGAAGAATCGGGGGTGGGCTTGCGGCAAGATGCGTAACCCTTCTCGCCAGAGGGTTGATTTGGGGTGAGTAAGTCCCTTGCTTTGGCAAAGCCTCTCCGTTAGGAGAATCGCAGACTAACTCAGCTGTGGTCACTTCATTCCGCTTGCCCACAAACTCCTACCTTGGGCAAACGGAACGAAGTAAATTTACAGGAAATCGTTAGCCTTCCGTCATGGTGACTTCAACCACATTTTTGGCAAAACTCTCGTAGGCACCGCCAATTTGTCGCGCCATGGTGTCAGGGAAAACGTGAAACTCACTCGCTTTCAGAGCCTCAATAATGCCCTCAGCAACTAAGGTGGGGGATTCGGCGATTTCTGTCAGACCAGCAGCATCCCCCATATCGGTCGCAATAGGACCAGGATGGACGCTCAGTACAGTAGTCCCTTGCTCACTGAGGAGTTCTCGCAACGCCTGGGTGATGGAATAGGCAGCCGCTTTGGACGCGGAGTAGGTTGCAAAGTTTGAGAATGATTTCATCGAAACCACCGAATTGAGTTGCGCAAAAACTCCCCCTCCATTGGCTTTGAGCACTGGAGCAAAAGCTTGGGCCATGGAAATTAGCCCATACACATTGATGTCCATCTCAAATTTGAGGGATGCGATCGCATCTTCTGCAAGTGGAGTGGTGGTATTGAGCACCCCAGCGTTGTTCACCATCACCTCCACGTCCGCTGCAGTTTGGGCAGCGGCAGCGATAGACTCCGGATTAGCTAAATCGATGTGGATCGGTACAACTTGATCACCATATTTTTCGACTAACGGAGTGACGCTCTCAAGCTGGCGCACAGCGGCGTACACCTTAGCCACGCCATACTCTATGAACGACTCAACCAGCACTTTGCCAATTCCACGATTCGCACCGGTTACCAAAACAATCTTGTTAGTAATGTCGTAAGCCATGGGAATATCTCCTTGAGAAATGAATTCAAAACATTGAACAGTTGGTCTAGATTGAGTCAAAAAAAACTAGCTGTAATCTAGAAGGGAAATGACCGCAGACCCGCCCCCTTCCAGGGTGGTATCGTCGCTCATCACGGGACCTATAAGCGTTACAACTTGCGTTGTACTCAGCAATAGTCTCGCTAGGTTACGTGGACTTGCCTCAGGGCTGAGTTCACTCTGAGCCTGAGCAGTGGTCAGCGTTTTACTGAATAGGTCTTCGTAATGGCCGAAAATAGAGCCGCATAACTTTAGCGATCGCCTCATCATTAGTATTGAAGTCAGCGATGTTGGTGCCAAGCATGCAACCTCGACTACCCGTTTGACTATGCATGGTCTGCCAGTCGCGTAGTAGTTGCTTCACATTGCCGAGAGGGGACCCCTTGGCATCCAAACGAGCTCGTAAATCCCGCATGGTGATGTGAGCATAATGCTCCAGTGCCTTGAGAAAAAGCGATTGCTTGTTGCCAAAGATGTCATACAAGCTTTTTTTGCCAATTCCCATTTTTTTGATCAATTCAGAAAGGCTAGTGGCTTCGTCGCCGTGAGCCCAAAACACCTTCATCGCCTGCTCTAGAGCAAACTCAGTGTCGAATTGCTTACTCGGACCGCGAGTCATTTACTCCCTATCTATTTCTCAACTATGAATAAAGCTTAATACAATCTAGACCATTCGGTCAATGTTTCTTTAAATAAACTTCTATTGGTTTTGACGGCTTAGTCCATGGATGTAGTGGCCTTGAATTGACGCCAGCCTTGACGACTAAAATTCTTCCGCTGCGAAAACTACGCCTTAGCCATCTTGGCGAGGGTATCGGTTCCTGCTTTTTTTGATGTTTCGTTTACGGCGTTTTTACTGTTATTTGGGTTTCCTTTGTTGTTGGTTTTTGTGTCGTTTTTTGCAGATCTTGCCGGGCTTTCTTCTATTGATGGCTATCCACATTTGTTGTATTGGTCACTGCCTAGTCCTTAATAGATATTTTGGAGGTTCTATACCCCCTTTTTCAGTGGTCAAATCTTCCCGGCGATCGCGAAGCCTCTTCGCCAGAAGAACCACAAGACCTTCTGGGCGTACGGGTCAATCTCAACGAATTGAACTGTTTCAATGCCTAGGCGTTCGTCTGCCAGCGTGGAACCGACTATTCCAGAGAATAGATCTAGGTGTCGCATAAATACTCCGATCGCAGAGACGTTAGATTACGTGATCGCAGAACAACCAGGTGGGGCAATCACCCCAAAAAGGGTCCGGGCATCTAACACGGGTCTCTCTTTTGCCCAGCGATCGCAGAGAAGCGAGACAATTTCCCTGAAGTGAATGTTGATTACAGTCGCTCGGTTTCCACTACTAATGAAAACAGAAGTGCTTCTCTTGATGGGTTCGATAAGAGATTATCCGAGCGCTTTCTAAAGCTGATTACATTCAGTTGGAGCTCCTAGGTTTCTCCTGTATGTCGTTGGAAGTGAATCCCCTGCCGAGGAAAAACACCTGTGTCAACCGCTCATTTGGGGAGCCGGTGATGAACCTCGAAAATCTCCATTGCGCGATCGCGGCGCTCGTGAGCTGAGCTTGCGAACGTCTCCGACGCTGGAAACTAGCGACTCAATACTTACAGGTGATTCTCTCGACCAGCAGCCGAGACCCAAATTATTACAGCACCCGAACGAGCTTTTCCTTCCCGTTGGCGAGCAATCACACGCTAGATCTTATTCGATTAGCCAAGTCAGGTATTTCCGAAGTTTACTTGCCAGGATTTCGACATTGCACAGCGGGCGTGCTTCTGAAGGCTTAATCCCTGAAAACATGGCGCAGCAAAATCGGTTTGCGATCGCGGGCGATTGGGACGAGCACCGATTATTGATATAGACAATGGACCGGTTAAATCGCAAATGTATTGATCGACCCATCTAGTTCGCAGCTTGCGGGGGCATTGAAAATTGGCGTACTAAGCATGAATTTTTGTCGCCAAGATTCACCACGCGATAGCAGGAGCTGGCTAGCGCATATTGATTGTTGGCGGAATCTCAGGACATGAATACGGCGTCATCGCGTTTGAGGGAAATTGGTTACTTGAAGAGTATCGAGTTCATTCCGTGTTTATTATTTTATGTTTCGATCTTAAGACTCTGAGCAAAAATCTCCATACAAATACAATTTAGTTGTTGGAGTTTTGGAAGAACAATAATGGCAGAATTTCACTGGATACCGGCTTTAACTGGCGGACTGTTGATAGGTATCAGTGCAACAATATTGCTCGCTTGTAATGGACGTATTGCTGGCATTAGCGGCAT
>JBCDHF010000335.1:0-5313 GCA_038750375.1 Cyanobacteria bacterium P01_H01_bin.15 | reverse complement strand
TGGCTAAAGCCGTTTGGTACGAATCAGGCATTTGGCGAGAAGATGGAGAAAGTGGGACCTGGCACGAATCTGACTTTCGCGGTGGTCTGGATTTCAAAGATATAGAAAGTCAATCAATATCGCTATATCTGAGCTTAGAAGAGTTTGCTCAAACCAATGGGCAACCAGTTACGGGCAGTCTGCCATTTTCTGTGCATATCTCTCGGAATGCGATCGATACCCGTTTCCTCTGGATAGGATTAATGGCTGTACTGTTGTTGGGGTATTTCTCCCTTCAGTCTGTGCGCAGCTCTGGCAAAGTTGTCTTACGCAAATCCGTCCTAGATTCTGATGTGAGTGACCGAGTCATTATTGGTGGTCCGGACGAACTCTTAAAAGTCATCGTTACCGTGCTTGGTGATGAAAACACGCCTGACCATATTTTGCTGGACTTTGACTGTCGCGACGGCTTTGGGAATGATATCTATCAACATCAACAAAAGTTATCAATGCGACGACGGCGCTCTGAAGAGGGGGATATTTTGTCTGCCAGAGGGTACTGGCAATTTTATCTTTGGTTACAGCGCCGCAGTTCCTATTATTTCTCGGTAGAGGTCACACCGGATGCTCCTATTGATAAAACAACCTTGACTATCAAAGAAGGTGTTCGCACCTTACAATCGGTGACAGCTATTGTTGTATCAAATTCTCAATAGGCGGTGTAAATGTTGACCAAACTGCTTGCATTGATCGCATTGATTGTCGTCATTTTGGCAATTCTGGTTGCATTTACTCAGCCCACAGCATTTCAGATTCGTCGCCAACATCAGCCTTTTTTCTTAAGTCGCTATGGGATGCGCCCGACGGGTCGTTACGAAGGCAATCGCTGGCTCCGCCAATCGGGTCGAGGGGATTTCGGGAGTTTTCGGGGGGGCGGTCCCAGTGCAGGGAAATAGATTTTGAATAGCAAACTTTCTTCCGATTCTGACCAGATCGTTCTGGCAACTCAACAGCGATGGGGTCTGTTTCTGGCGGCTGCGATCGCCTCGGGTACAGGTCTTGCGACAGAACTTTTATTGGGGACCTTAGCGAGTTATTTGGCTGGAAACCAAGCGCTCTCATATGGGCTCGCTATTGGGATCTTTTTAGCGGCTTTAGGACTGGGCTCTTACCTGAGTCAATTTATCGCGTCTGATGATGATTGGGAAAAGCTGCTTATTCGGTTCTGTCAAATTGAGCTGGTCTTAGGTCCGTTAATTGCTTTACTCCCCTTAGGTCTTTTTGGACTGTTTGTCTGGGACCGTTTTTTGTGGTTGGGTTTGGGCTTGGTGACGTTAGTGATCGGTACGCTCGCCGGTCTCGAAATCCCTTTACTCGTAAGGATTTTAGAACGGCAACAAGCCACTAAGCAGGCGATTTCACAAGTCTTGGCGCTCGACTATCTGGGGGCGTTGGTGGGTTCGCTGCTATTTCCCACGTTGCTGTTGCCACTACTGGGGATGTTCCCATCTGCGGCGTTATTGGGGACGTTGCCGCCCTTAGTCGGGTTCGGGTTAGGTCTACTCTTTCCGGAGTTGCGTCGGTGGGGCTGGAGCGGCTTAGTAATTGGAGGACTCTTAGCTTTATTCATTCCCTTTGCAACTCAAGCAGGCGATCGCCTCGAAAATAGCCTCTATGACGCACCAGTTGTGTACCGAGAGCAATCTGCGTATCAACGGATCGTGCTAACCCGTTGGCGAGATGATTTAAGACTCTTTTTAGATGGAGATTTACAGTTTTCCAGTTTTGATGAATATCGTTATCATGAAGCGCTTGTCCATCCGGCTCTCAGTCTAGTCTCCGCAAAACAGGTCTTGGTGTTAGGGGCGGGGGATGGCTTAGCGTTGAGAGAAATTTTAAAATACCCCAACATTGAGCAAGTTATCTTAGTGGAGCTTGACCCGAGTGTTGTGCGTTTGGCCAAGACCCACCCCCGCTTAAGTGCAATTAATCACAACGCGTTCAGTGACCCTAGAGTGAATGTAATCTATGGCGATGCTTTTCGGATTGCGCCCAGTCTTTTAGAAAAATTTGACCTCATTGTCGCTGACTTTCCCGATCCCGATCAGCCGTCTCTCGCCAAACTCTACAGCCAGGAGTTTTATCAACAGTTGCGATCACACTTGACGCCTAACGGTGTTTTGGCTACTCAAGCCACGAGTCCTTTTTTTGCGCCCAAAGCCTATCAATGTATCGCCCAAACTTTGCACGCTGCGGGATTTGAAAGCTATCCTTACCAAGCTCAAGTCCCGAGTTTTGGTCCTTGGGGTTTTATTTTGGCTAGCCTTAAGCCTCTGAATCTACAATCAATGTCGCTACAGGCTGAAACCCAATATTTAACCCCTCAACTACTTGGCGCTCTATTTTTGCTACCCGGTGATTTAGCTGTTTCCGAAACAAAAGTTAATCGCTTAACTCAACCAACTGTGACGAACTATCTCCTCGATCGGCGTTGGGATCTGTATTAAATGCTTAAGATATGTTTTAAAACTGTGTGTTTCCATTCCCAAATTATCTGCTCTAATTTGTAGAACCATAAGCGCCTTAAAGGCATTGAGGTCCCGCGGATAAACAACTAATTTCCTGGGTACATCTCAGTTTTGAGGATGCCCTGGGGAAAATAGCCTATTGAGATAACCCCAAAGACCTCATTAAGGGATGTCCGATCGGCACCCGATCTAAATATCTTTTGCTGCCATTTCAGAAGCGTTCATATTGTCTGGTTACCAAAATATCGAGATAGAATGCGCTAGCACATATCACCACTTGGAGAATCAGGTCGATGAGTACACAGCAAGGTCTCGGCACTCAATGTTTACATGCGGGTCAGGAACCAGATCCCACTACGCTATCGCGGGCAGTTCCCGTTTATCGGACAAGTTCCTACGTTTTTAATAGCACCGAGCATGCCGCCAATCTTTTTGGTCTCAAGGAACTGGGTAATATTTATACGCGCTTGATGAATCCGACCCACGACGTGTTGGAGAAGCGGGTTGCTGCCCTAGAGGGGGGCGTCGGAGCTTTAGCGTTAGCCTCTGGAACCAGCGGTATTTTCTACAGCATTATCAATATTTGTCAGGCCGGTGATGAAATTGTGTCAGCGAACACCCTGTACGGGGGAACTTACACAATGTTCAAAAATATTCTCCCGACTTTGGGCATCAAAGTAAATTTTGTCGATCCTCGTAACCCGGAGAACTTTCGGGCAGCCATCAACGATTCTTGCAAACTCGTCTTCTGTGAAACCGTCAGCAATCCGGGGTTGGAGGTTTCCGATCTGGATGCGATCGCAAAAATCGCTCACGAAAATGGATTGCCTCTAGTGGTAGACAGCACCTTTACCACCCCCTATCTCATTCGTCCCATCGAACATGGTGCAGATATTGTTGTCCATTCCTTGACTAAATGGTTAGGCGGTCACGGTACGGGAATTGGGGGCATTGTGGTCGATGCGGGTAAATTCGACTGGACTTCTGGTAAGTTTCCCGCCATGAGTGAACCAGATGATAGCTACCATGGTTTGCGCTTTGCCCATGATTTGGGTCCCTTGGGTCCGCTCGCCTATATTTTGCGGATGCGGCTTGTCCCTCTAAGAAATTTGGGTGCCTGCATTTCTCCCGATAATGCTTGGATGTTCTTACAAGGGATTGAAACCTTGCATCTGCGCATGCAACGCCATTGTGAGAACGCCATGGCTGTTGCCGAGTTCCTGATTCAGCATCCCAAAGTTGAATGGGTACGATACCCCGGACTCGAAAATGACAAAACCTATGACGTCGCTAAGCGCTACTTAAAGAATGGCTTTGGGGCGATGGTGGTGTTTGGGATCACCGGAGGCGCTGAGGCGGGCAAGGCGTTTATTGAAAAGTTAGGGCTATTCTCTCATCTCGCGAATGTGGGAGATGCCAAAAGTCTGGCAATTCATCCAGCTAGCACCACTCACTCTCAGCTTTCTGAGGCTGACTTAAACAGTGCAGGGATTGCACCAGAGCTGGTTCGTTTGGCCATTGGTATTGAAGATATCGATGATATTATCGATGACTTAAAACAGGCATTGGCGCAGGTGTAATAAGTTCTGCTAACTGAGTAGACGATTTCTCCACAGCCGCATTGTTTAAAAAATCAAGCGGGGCTTAGTGTGTTTTGCCAGCTGACATTGATTAAGTAAGCGATCGCACGCTAAGTTCCCCCTATTATTTATCCTCGTTCGCGCTTTAACAGAATCGAGATCACTTCATGACCATTGGGCCCGTTTCCACGCATTTTTTTCAGATTGAGCAACGATTCCCGTTAGACTCCGGTGAGTTTCTGGAAGGGGCAACGCTAGCTTATGAGACTTACGGTACGCTTAATACTGATGCGAGTAACGCTATTTTGGTATTTCATGCCTTAACGGGTAGTCAACATGCCGCTGGGATCAATTCTGCGATCGCAGGAGTAGAACCGCTCTGGACAGAGGAATGTGTTCAGGGATGGTGGGATGAATTTATTGGGCCAGGGAAAGCGCTGGATACGGATCGTTTTTTCGTTATTTGCATCAATTATCTGGGGAGCTGTTATGGTTCCACTGGACCTCGCTCCATTAATCCGCAAACGGGAAAACCATATGGCAGTAACTTCCCGAACATTAGTGCGGAAGATATTGTTCGGAGTCAATTATTGATGCTGGATCATTGGGGCATTCGCTGTCTACATGCAGCCGTGGGGGGCTCGCTAGGCGGAATGCTCGCTATATTGTTGGCTACAAAATTTCCTGAGCGCGTCAAAACAGTCATTCCTTTGGCGTCGGGATTTAAATCAACGGTGCTGCAAAGAGTCCAGAACTTTGAGCAAATTGTGGCGATTCACAACGACCCAGATTTTAATAATGGCGATTACTATGCGGGTTCCCACCCGAAACTGGGTGTCATACTCGCGAGGATGATCTCTCACAAGACCTTTGTTTCCTTGGATGTGCTCGAAAAGCGAGCAAGGCAGGAGGTCATTCCTCATAATCTTTTGGAAAAGCGCTATGAGCTCTCGACGCCCATTGAGTCCTATATGTTCTATCAGGGTAAGAAATTTGCCGAGCGCTTTGATGCCAATAGTTATCTGCGAATTATGGAGGTTTGGCAAAACTACAGTTTAGAAATTACCAACCCTAAAATTTTTGAAGGCTGTAAACATCAACAATTTCTCGTTTTTAGTGTGGATTCAGATGTTTGCTTTTATCCAGATGAACAACTCGCAATCGTCAAAGCATTAGAAATGGCGAGAATTCCCGTCAAATACATTACGGTCCACTCAGACAAAGGT
>JBCDHF010000334.1:0-5314 GCA_038750375.1 Cyanobacteria bacterium P01_H01_bin.15 | reverse complement strand
CCTAAGCGATCTGGCGAAAGCTATAAGACCGAGGCGATGACTCTCGTAAAAAATCAGGTTTAACCTTTAACACCACTGCCGGTCTCAGTCGGCAAAATATAGCGCTGAAGCAAGAAGAAGAGACCCAAAGCTGGTGCTATTGAAATGACAGACCCTGCAGCAATCACTCGCCAATCCAAAGAAAAGGTTCCCGCTAAAGTCGCAACGCCCAGGGGAAGCGTGTAGTATTCAGGACGGTCCAAAACAATCAACGGCCATAAAAAATCGCTCCAAGAGCCAATAAACACAAAAATCCCTAAAGTCACTAAGGCCGGACGAATTGCAGGAATCATAATGTGCCACCACAAACCCAGCTCTGAACATCCATCGATCCGTCCGGCTTCTTCCAATTCTTTAGGAACCCCCTGAAACGCTTGGCGCAACAGAAAAATGCCAAAGGCGGAAGCAAGACTCGGAAAAATAACGCCCAGATAGGTATTTCGCAGCCCGAGCTGGACCGCCAACACGTAGAGCGGAATCATCACGATTTGAAAGGGAATCGCAATGGTGGTCACAATTGTGGAAAAGAGAAAATCCCGTCCGCGAAAATTGAGTCGAGCCAACGGATAGGCGGCCAAAGCACAAAACAACAAATTAAATCCCACGGCCAATCCAGCTATGAATGAGCTGTTAAACAAATACCGCGCAAACGGGTAGTTCTGCCAGACTTTTTGATAGTTGCCGAAGGTAGGCTGAGTGGGCAACAGTTGGGGGGGGAAGCTAAAAACGTCTTCTAACGGCGACTTAAGTGAAGTACTTAGCAGCCAAATTAGTGGCAGTAGCATTACGAATGAGATCGCAAACAACGACCCGTACAGAAACAGGCGAGTAAGTGGGCCTTTATTCTGTTGCATGAAAAATGACCGGTTTATTCTGAGAAGTTGATTAAGAGGATATAGCGCGACTTAGCCAAGCATGTCAGACTTCAACACTTTTTGCAGATTTATTGTAAGTGGCGGACTTGAGAGCTCCAGGCGAATCTAGGATAGGTCGATCTCTCTACCTCAGTCTTAATCGAGAACATCAGAGTACTCGGTAGGGGTGATTACTTGCCAGTTCATGAAGTTAAGACTCACAAAAAATCTAATCTTCGTATCTACATTTCAGAACGGCCAGACTCGACATAAACCAGACCAATCATCTACCAGAGAATATCAAGTTGTGTAGTCTGTCAGCACCACTTTTAAAGTTTCCAGAATTTTTTTCAACAATCTTCGTCAACAACCCCGAAAAAATACTTATAAATCTAAATTGACGTCATTGTTCTTTGACGGACATTAATATCTTCTCCACTACCGTATTTAAACGGATACAAAAAAAGATCAAATATGCATGAAATGACTTTTGTTGCATAAAGACTCGTGAAGTCTTGACTTTCTCAAGCTTCAAAAGAATCGAGGGTTTTACTGAATCGAGCTGTCAGCCTCTTCAAAATATTCAGTAAAAATCGCCAGGGGAGGTCCGCAAATATCATATAAAGTCTGATAGATATGTGATTAACTATCAGTTGAGAATTGCTTTCTTGCAAGACTCTGGGCATAATCATAAAGACTGTCATTTGAACATCTATAACTGAACTAAAGAGTTAAACCTCTACTACCATTTGGGCACAATTTATAGGGTTGTCATTTGAGCATCTATATCTGAAGAGTTAAACCTTCAAATTATTTCTGAGAGAGCCGTCATGAAACGCTATCCTGCATCAACATTTTTCAAACCTAGTATCTGGGGAAGCTCTTTAATCGCAGTTTTGGGAATCTTAATGGCCATGCCCGAGGGAGCCCACGCACAGACCTTTTCACTTAAGCAATCTATCGCTAACCCTGATCCAGGAGCTGGTAGGAACTTTGGTTTTTCGGTAGCCGTTCAAGATAACGGTGACTTTTTGGCGGGTTCTCCTTTCGACGATATTTCTGGGCTTCCTACACTTGATGAAGGAGTGCTCCGCTTGTTTAATGCTGACGGAGCCGTTCCCCCCCTTTCGATTGTGAACCCTGATCCTAGTAATCGATCACAGTTTGGTTATTCGGTAGCATCCAGTGGAAACCAGTTTATTGTGGGCTCGAACCTTAGTGATATCAGTGGCATTAATAATTCAGGGGCTGCGTATTTGTTTGATAGCGATGGTTCGCTCGTCCGAACATTTCTGAGTCCCAATGCCGATTCCGGAGGGCAATTCGGATCAGAAATTGATTTTGAAGACGATTTTGTGCTGATTAGCGCTCCAAATGAACAGATTGAGAACGTTGACCGTGCAGGACGTGCCTACTTGTTTCGCG
This sequence comes from Cyanobacteria bacterium P01_H01_bin.15, assembly GCA_038750375.1. Taxonomy (GTDB): domain Bacteria; phylum Cyanobacteriota; class Cyanobacteriia; order Cyanobacteriales; family JAAUTE01; genus JAAUTE01. The sequence continues at coordinate 2,996 of JBCDHF010000334.1, read as the reverse complement.
CAAGTACCGGGGACTTACTTCAAACCTTTGAGAATCCCAACCCATCAGGACGTACTAATGGTGATCACTTTGGACGCAAGATAGACCTAAGTGGAGATAATGTTCTGATTGGCGCTAACCTTGGGAGCCAAGGCAATAATTCCGGAGCGGCCTATTTATTTGATGCCAACGATGGGTCAATACTCAACACATTTCTTAGTCCGAACGCGGGAAATAATGATCTATTTGGCAACGATGTTGCTTTAGGGGAGAACCGCGTTGTGATTGGTTCTCCCCAAGATGATGATGAGGGCAAAAACTCCGGAGCTGTCTACGTTTTTAATCTAGATCGAGATAACAGTAATTATCAGTTGCTAGATGAGATCTTTAATCCATCGGCTCAAAGAAATGGTCAGTTTGGGTTTGATGTAGAGTTGGAAGGGGACCTTGCAGCTTTTAGCGCGATTGGACAAGACGTCTCTGGTGTTAGACGGGCAGGCTCTGTCTTGACCTACGACTTCGCCACGGATACTTTCTTGCAAACAATTGAAAATCCGGAACCGAGCGGAAATGAGACCTTCGGTGAAGAATTAGATTTGTTAGGCGATACGCTGCTTGTTGGTGCACCCGTTGATAGTAATAACGCGGGTTCGGTATATCAATACGAGTTAGAAGGTTCTTCTGGGGATTTGGTGGATTTAGGCTCTGAACAGCCGCCTGAATTTGGAACGACGTTCCCCAAATTGTTCCAGTTTGGAGCTCGTGCTGGAGTGCTCGGGTCAGGTGATTTTGAACTTGTACTTGATGGCAACGGCCTTCAATCCCCCAGTACGAACTCACAAACTGCTGAGTTCGTATGGCAAAACGGGGAAGAGGTCCCCTGGGAACTCTTATTCGACCTGGACAATCAGATTGCGACCTTTGTGTTTGGCGAGGAGCAAATTACTTACAATACGGGTTTTTCCCCTGAGACTGACTTCCCCTTTGATCGATTCGTTGTCGCGTTGTCAGCGAAAAATGGCGGCAGAGTGGGTAGTCTCTTAGATCCTGAATCTGAAATCTGCTTCGGTTTCGATGACATTACATTAGTGGATGGTTCGGCTCCTGGCTTCACTCCCTATTCAGACTGCGCCAATTTGTTGGCGGGCTCTGAGCTGGTAACTCGTGCTTTTGAACTCCAAGGCTCGAGTTCAAGCCTGGCCAGTCTGAGCGGCACGGTGAGTCTAAGTTGGGATGACACGAATCCTCAAGCCGTCAATGCCCGTAGCCGCTTGGCGGTTCAGTTCCTCGGATTTGATACTCCCCTTGGGGGGGGGGTCACGGGTGCGGAGACTGTTCCTGAGCCATCGGGTTTGGCGTTTCTTTTTGCGTTGAGTGGGGTTGGCTATTGGCAGCGTCGTTCTCGTCGTAAGTAAGCGTTGGGAGAAAAACTCTGTATGAGTGTGCAATCACTGACTGGAATAGCTAGTTCGCAAAGATTGCTCTGACTATTTTCCTCCAAGAATATTGATAGGGTCTCGGCTGTGGTCGGGACCTTTTTTTGCATGGTCTCCAATAGTCAGAGTTTTTATAATCTAAGGCGTCCCTTTTTGCTGTGGATGGGAACTGGGGTGACCACGACTTTATCAATCGTTCCGCTATATCGCGATCGCGATCGTTTGGAGTCTCGGCTCAAGGAAATTCCGCCGGAGCCAGGCGTTTATTTCATGCGCGATAAAACCGGTGGGATTCTCTATATCGGTAAGTCGGTTAAGTTGCGATCGCGAGTGCGGTCTTATTTTCGCGACTCTCAAAAACTAAGTGATCGCATTGCCATGATGGTGCGGCAAATTTGCGAGATCGAGTTTATCGTCACGGATAATGAAGCGGAAGCCCTAGCGCTGGAATCGAATCTGATTAAGCAGCATCAGCCTTACTACAATGTGCTGCTCAAAGATGACAAAAAATATCCGTACGTTTGCATCACCTGGTCTGATGACTACCCACGAATTTTTATTACCCGGAAGCGACGGGCTCGCAATTCTCGTGATCGCTACTACGGACCCTATGTAGATGCGCGGCTGTTGCGCTATACGCTCTACATTATTAAGCGCATCTTTCCGATGCGGCAGCGCCGGAAGCCCTTGTTCAAAGATCGCCCCTGTTTGAACTACCACATGGGGAAATGTCCCGGCGTCTGTCAGGCGCTGATTTCACCAGAAGACTATCGGCAGGTTATGCACAAAATTGCCATGGTGTTTCAAGGACGAAACAGTGAACTGCTCGATATTTTGCAAGCGCAGATGGCGCAGGCGTCAGAAACGCTCAATTTTGAGTTGGCGGCCCGAATCCGAGATCAAATTAAAACCCTTAGTCATCTAAATGACGATCAGAAAGTAGCCCTGCCAGATGACACAGTTTCCCGGGATGCGATCGCGTTGGCGGCGGATGATCAACATTGCTGTATTCAGCTATTTCAAATTCGGGCAGGTCGGTTAGTCGGCCGTTTGGGCTTTTTTGCAGATGCCCAGTCCGGAACACCGGGGGCTATTTTGCAGCGCGTGCTAGAAGAGCATTACGGCAAAGTTGAAGACGTAGAAATTCCCGCCGAGGTTGTGGTGCAGCATGCGTTGCCAGAGCCGGAAATGTTAGGGGAATGGCTAAGCGATCGCAGAGGGCGAAAAGTCTCGATTTTGGTGCCCCAGCGGCAGTTGAAAGCGGAACTGATTGAGATGGTGGAGCGCAACGCGGGGTTTGAGCTTGAGCGCACTCAGCGGGTGGCGGATCGCAATGCCCAGTCTTTGCAAGATTTAGCCGAGATTTTGGATTTGCCGGAATTGCCCCGCCGAATTGAGGGCTACGATATTTCGCATTTTCAAGGCTCCAATGCGGTTGCGTCTCAGGTTGTATTTATTGATGGAGTGCCTGCTAACCAAAACTATCGCCATTACAAAATTAAAAATCCCGACGTTCATATTGGCCGCTCTGACGATTTCGCCAGTTTAGCGGAAGTGATTCAGCGTCGCTTTCGAAAATAT
>JBCDHF010000333.1:0-5327 GCA_038750375.1 Cyanobacteria bacterium P01_H01_bin.15 | reverse complement strand
TCTGACTGAATTTTCCTATGTCAGCCCTTGTCATTGTCGAATCTCCAACCAAAGCCCGAACTATTCGGAATTTTTTGCCCAGTTCCTATCTAGTAACGGCATCCATGGGTCATGTGCGTGACCTGCCCTCTTCGGCTGACGAAATTCCGGCCAAGGTCAAAGGCAATGACTGGGCGACATTGGGCGTCAATGTCCAAGACGGATTTGATCCGCTCTACATCATTCCGAAGAGCAAAGAGAAAGTCGTCAAAGAACTCAAACAAGCTCTTAAGGAAGCCGATGAACTGATTCTGGCAACTGATGAAGACCGCGAAGGGGAAAGTATTAGCTGGCATCTTCTGAATGTCTTGAAGCCCAAAGTGCCCACCAAGCGGATGGTCTTTCATGAGATCACTCAAGATGCGATTCAGCGGGCGTTAGATGAATGCCGGGAAATTGATGAAAATTTAGTTCATGCCCAAGAAACTCGCCGCATTCTGGATCGCTTGGTGGGCTACACCCTCTCTCCACTGCTCTGGAAAAAGATCGCCCGTGGCTTGTCCGCCGGTCGGGTTCAGTCAGTTGCCGTTCGGCTAGTCGTACAAAAAGAACGAGAACGGCAAGCGTTCCAGTCTGGAAGCTATTGGGATTTGAAAGCGGCTCTCCAGAAAGATGGCAGCAATTTTGAAGCCAAGCTGGTCAACCTGGATGGTCAACGGCTGGCAACAGGCAATGACTTCGACCCGCAGACCGGTCGAATCCCAGAAGAACGTAACGTGGTGTTGCTGGATGAAGCCACGGCCACTCAGCTCAAGGAACGACTACTGAGCCAGAGCTGGAGCGTTAGTGAAGCCGATGCGCGACCAACTACTCGGCGACCGTCTCCCCCCTTCACGACTTCCACCTTGCAGCAGGAAGCCAACCGCAAACTGAATATCTCTGCCCGAGACACGATGCGGACCGCCCAGCGGCTCTACGAGGAAGGCTATATCACCTATATGCGAACGGATTCGGTGCATTTGTCGGGTCAGGCGATCGCAGCAGCTCGGAGCTGTGTGGAGCAGCGCTATGGCAAAGAATATTTGAGTCCGAAGCCCCGGCAATTTACGACCAAAAGCAAAGGTGCTCAAGAAGCACACGAGGCGATTCGTCCTGCGGGTTCTTCTTTCCGTACGCCCCAAGAAACGAAACTCTCGGGTCGAGAGTTGGCACTCTATGACCTCATCTGGAAGCGTACAGTCGCCTGTCAGATGGCGGACGCTCGGTTAACCCAGATTTCCGTAAGTATCGCCGTTGACAACGCCATTTTCCGTGCTGCCGGTAAGCGCATTGATTTTCCTGGCTTTTTCCGCGCCTATGTCGAAGGCTCCGACGATCCGGAGGCTGCAATCGATTCCCAGGAAGTAATTCTGCCGGATCTTAAGGTGGGGGACCAGCCTAGCTGCAAGGATTTAGAAGCGATTGGTCACGACACTCAACCTCCCGCTCGCTACACTGAAGCCTCTTTGGTTAAGACTTTGGAGAGTGAAGGCATCGGGCGACCCAGTACCTACGCCACCATCATCGGCACCATTTGTGATCGCGGATATGTGCAAGTTCGCGGAAAAGCCCTGGTTCCGACCTTCACCGCTTTTGCGGTCGCGACCCTACTCGAAGAGCATTTTCCAGATTTAGTAGACCCTAAATTTACCTCCCGGATGGAAGGTATCTTAGATGATATTGCTGCAGGCCGTGCTGACTGGCAGCCTTATCTGAAATCCTTCTATTTGGGCGATGAAGGGCTCGACCATCAGGTCAAAACCCGCCAGGACGATATTGAACCCGCTCGGGCTAAATCGATTCAGATTAAAGATTTGCCCGCCACCGTTCACATTGGGCGCTACGGCCCCTATATTCAGTCCCAGCAAGGCGAAGAAACGATTACGGCCTCGATTCCGGCAGATCTAACGCCATCGGACTTAAATCCGGAGCAAATTGAAACCATTATTCGCCAAAAAACGGAAGGTCCGGAAAAAGTTGGCATCCATCCTGAAAAAGGGGAACCAATCTACCTGCTCATCGGTAGCTATGGACCTTACGTTCAGCTCGGAGAAGTCACAGAGGAGAATAAAAAGCCCAAGCGAGCTTCTTTACCCAAGGGGGTCAAACCGGAAGAGGTCAACTTAGAAATGGCGGTGGGGCTTTTAGCTTTACCTCGCTTGCTGGGCGTACATCCCGAAACAGGCGCACCCATTAAAACCAGCCTGGGCCGATTTGGACCCTATGTGGTTCATGATCAAGGTAAAGAAGGTAAAGACTATCGCTCTCTCAAAGCGGAAGACGATGTGCTTACCGTCACGCTAGAGCGCGCCCTTGAACTGTTGGCTCAGCCTAAGCGGGGTCGAGGGTCACGGGGCACCAAGAAGGCATTGCGTGAGTTAGGCGTGCATCCTGGGGACGAGAAGCCGATCAACATATATGACGGTCCTTATGGTCCTTACATTAAGCATGAAAAAACTAACGTCAGTTTGCCGGAAGGGGTCAAGCCTGATGACGTGACCTTACCGCAAGCAATTCAATTGGTTGACGACAAAGCCGCGACCAAAGGGACGAAAAAGTCTTCTACGCGGAAGAAATCAACCACCAAGAAATCCACAACTGCCAAGAAGTCTACTGCGACTAAATCAGCCGCAAAGAAAACAACAACGGCGAAGAAGTCTACTACCGCGAAGAAAACAACAACGGCAAAGAAGACGACTACTAAAAAATCAACCCGTACCCGCAAAGCGGCTGAAGAATAACCTTTTTCCGCTGTGCAACGGCGCAATCTTAAACGGAGTAGCTTGATCCAAAAAATGGACAGTCAGCTACTCCGTATGAGTTGTCTGACTAATGGGATATGTAAAATTCAAGATGCTAAAGCTTATACCGGGCTTTATCCCAAGGGTGATTTTTAGATTACTCCCGCCAAGATGCCCCTCTATTGAGGTTGGGAAGGAATTGAAGGCTGTTTACAGATTCAACTCCCCGAAAAGTTTCTCCAATCTCCGAACAATTTCTCCAACAGATTAGTGCGGAAACGTTCCCTTGAAATCCCAAACCACGACAGTTAATTCTGTCTTTCTAACAACGTATTACGCAAATTAAGGCGATCGCAAATTTAATCTGGACGGAATTTCAACAAGCTCAGGCAGGGAATCAGCGTTAAACCGATTCCTTCGCCAATATTCCGGCGATCAATTTACTCCGACAATTTTCTAATACGCGATCTCAAAAGCCAATTTATGAGGGTGGGCTCCCCCCGCATCAGCTCCGGCGCATTACTAGATCAGCGAATACAGCTCGCGGCATTGGCGAAGTTATCGGGTATGAGTCAATTGCATTTCAGTCATCTATATAAGCAGTCGTGGGGAATTTCTCCTTATCAATATTTACTGCAACAGCGGATCGACAAAGCCAAACAACTTTTTAAGCAACACGATCGCATGATTGCTGATATTGCCCTAGAATGTGGATTCAATAGCCACAGCCATCTGAGCAAACAGTTTCGCCAAAGTACAGGGGTTTCCCCCAAAGTCTATCCCCAGCAGTTGATTGGAGCCTGATTATTATCAACTCGATTCATTAAGATTCGATATTGACTAGACATATAAGAGTGGCGTAGTTCTACACATCAAACGCCAAGTTTTATCTTGGAGCTCAGCAAAGAATTTGGTGTCTTGGTACAGCCGCTGACTATGGTTTGATGCAATTAAGTATTCTGTTCCTCGGATCACTCAAATCCCAATTCTGTCAGATGTCGCCGTGCCCCTGGATGGATGCGGTTCGGATCGACAGCTGCGTTCCAGGTGTTCTCAGGTAAGGTGTCTCGTGCCTGAATCAGACGCTCGGCCAACTTCGGCTGTGCTTTGTAGATAGCTTTTGTTAGACGATAGGCTAGCTCGTCGGGAAGATCGGCACGGGCAAGCAAAAAGCTAAAAGAGCCCACGGTCTGGAGGGGCTCTGCCTGACCAGGATAGGATTTAGCCGGAATGCTCAGAGGTTGCAGGAAGGGATACTCAGCATTAATTGTTTCTATCTGCTCACTGCTTAACCCTACCAGCCGTCCGCCAGCCTCCATGATCTTGGTGAAGTTTGGCCAACCAACGCCGCCGCCCCATTGCGCGGCGACTTCACTGTTCAAGACCAGAGGAGCTCCTTGACCAGCGCGCTCCAGGTAAATCGCGTCGAAGTCCCTGTCTCGATCCAGGTCCAAAGCCTGCGTCACGTATTTCGCAAGCAAAGTTAGACCTGAAGACTTAGTACCCCAGGCAACCCTCTTGCCCACCAGATCGGAAAATGTTCTCGCCGGGCTTTCCCTCTTAACGGCGAATGCACCAAAGGTGGGATAGATAGCGGTAATGATTTTCAGAGAGGTTGGCGCATCACGATCGATCCCTTCGAAGGCTTCACGGGCTGGTAGGCTTGCCACTAACGCCACATCCAGAGTTCCTTGTTCCAATAAGGGGATATTCTGTCGACTGCCGCGTGTGTTGCGGGGAAGGACATTAAGGGACGCATCCATTTCATTGACGATCTCAGCAAGGGCATTACCGTATAGTTCGAAGCCGCCCCCAGGAGTAGCCGTGCCAAGGATAACGGGTGTTTGCTCCGTCGCCTGGGAATAGTGTGCAACATAGCCGTTTACGAAGACCAAGGCTATGGTCAAGCCCATTAGCAGGAACCGTCGCTTCATGTCATGTCTTCCATCAATCTAAACCCGCGATCGTTTTGCTTGCATCCGATTACTTTAACTTCATGTGGCATGATCGTCAGAGCTCAGCAGCGAAATCGTCCATTCCGTTTCATCTATACAACGTATCTTAAGTTCGTGGCTGTGAAATGCTTAGGGCGGTTGCATCAATGTTGCAAAATTTTATAGTGCCCCTCGGTTTTTCTTGAACCTAATTATGATTTCGAGGGGTGTGAGCGCTTCAGGAATCAGAGCGAAAGCTTAGGCGATCGCAAAAAAGTAAAAAATGGCGTTCACTGGTTGCGTGCGGCTGGGCGCGATTAACGAATAATGAATTCAAATGCGATCACAGTCGTTCCGATTATCCGAATATTTTGCGATCGCAACCGCTGAAATTGCATCACTTGTTGCAGTCTAATACTTAGTGTTTTTTTCGGGGAAGAATAGATGGAATGGAAAAATGCCCATGACCCTATTTTGATAATCGATATAAGCGCGCCCAAAACATTTCTGCATCAAGGCTTCTTCTCGCGGAATCCGAAATCCACAAAATAAAGCGGACGCAAATAACCCCACCCATCCCACAAGCCAGTTAGGAATGAGTAAACCTTGGGCGACGCCACACAATAGATGAGCG
>JBCDHF010000332.1:0-5352 GCA_038750375.1 Cyanobacteria bacterium P01_H01_bin.15 | reverse complement strand
TTAAAAGCTATCCTTTAAAAAATTTTCGATCTCTTCAGGGCGATTACTAAAGTAATCATCTATGTACTCTGCTGATGTCTGATAGTCACGCATCTTTTAAATATTCTTTCCAAGAGTTTTAGCTGGTACAATATCTTTTTCTTGGGACGATTTATCTCCACCGTATAAAAGAACAACAATCTGGTTGCCATCTTCCACAGTTCGAAAACGCCATCTCTCAAGGGTTTTTATGGTTGCCGTAGTTCCCGCTTTTCTACACCGAACAAGCACTGGAGTATACGTCGCCAAGTTTTAGGATCTCGTAGTCTGTTGAGCCATTCATTGAAAGGATTCCTCTCCCTGTGATCTTTGTAAAATATCACTTGCTTTGGTTGGTTCATGCCAAAAAGAATATCGTTGCAAACTTTAGTTTGCAACGATAAAGTTTAGTGCGCTTGCCATTGCTTATGAGAAAAGCGAAGTCGTTTTGGGAAAAAGGCTCTGTTGCTTGTTTTTGCATTCATTGCTTGAACGGACAGCATGTATTGGGTTGGCTAGTAGTCATCAGCTTCCCAAGGGGATGGTTTCATGCCAGAACACTTTCACATTGAATAACTCAAAATTAAAAGTGTCCTAAGCGATTTTGTAAAGTATGTAATAATCGGGTACGCCTTAGCGATTAAATTATAGGTATTGTTATGACTAACCAAGCGCCTCAAATTAACCTCCCTGGAACTTTTCCAGCCTCTTTTAATCTCTCTGAGCTGGATGGCAGCAACGGCTTCGTCCTTAACGGCATCGATAGTGATGACATTTCAGGCTTTTCAGTGAGCGGAGTGGGGGATGTCAATGGCGACGGCATAGACGACATCATTGTCGGGGCATTTCGTGCCGACCCGAATGGCTCATCTTCAGGAGAGAGTTACGTGGTGTTTGGCAACAATGGCGGGTTTAGCTCAGAAATAGAGCTTTCCGACCTGGATGGCAGCAACGGCTTTGTCCTCAACGGCATCGACAATGGTGACCAATCGGGCTTTTCAGTGAGCGGGGCGGGGGATGTCAATGGCGACGGCATAGACGACATCATTATCGGGGCATATCGTGCCTCCCCTAATGCCTCATCTTCAGGAGAGAGTTACGTGGTGTTTGGCAACAGTGGCGGGTTTAGCTCAGAAATAGAGCTCTCCGACCTGGATGGCAGCAATGACTTTGTCCTCAACGGTATCGGCAGTCGTGATCGATCGGGCCTTTCCGTGAGTGGAGCGGGGGATGTCAATGGCGATGGCATAGACGACATCATTATCGGGACACCCAGTGCCGACCCCAATGGCACAAATTCAGGACAGAGTTACGTGGTGTTTGGAACCAGTAGCGGGTTTAGCTCAGAAATAGAGCTCTCCGACCTGGATGGCAGCAACGGCTTCGTCCTCAACGGCGTCGGTAATCTTGACTTTTCGGGCGAGTCAGTGAGCGGAGCGGGGGATGTCAATGGCGACGGTATAGACGACATTATTATCGGGGCAGCTAATGGCTCATCTTCAGAAGAGAGTTACGTGGTGTTTGGCATCAGTAGCGGGTTTAGCTCAGAAATAGAGCTCTCCGACCTGGATGGCAGCAACGGCTTCATCCTCACCGGCATTGATGGTGATGACACTTCGGGCTTTTCAGTGAGCGGAGCGGGGGATGTCAACAGCGACGGCATAGACGACATCATTATCGGGGCATCCAGTGCCGACCCCAATGACACAGATTCTGGACAGAGTTACGTAGTGTTTGGAAATAGTGGCGGGTTTAGCTCAGAAATAGAGCTATTGGCCCTGGATGGCAGCAACGGCTTCGTCCTCAACGGCATCGGCCGTCGTGACTTTTCGGGTAATTCAGTGAGCGGAGCGGGGGATGTCAATGGCGACGGCATAGACGACATTATTATCGGGGCAACTGATGCCGACCCTAATGGCTCATCTTCTGGAGAGACTTACGTGGTGTTTGGAAACAGTGGCGGGTTTAGCTCAGAAATAGAGCTATTGGCCCTGGATGGCAGCAATGGCTTCGTCCTCAACGGCATCGACCGTCGTGACTTTTCGGGTAATTCAGTGAGCGGAGCGGGGGATGTCAATGGCGACGGCATAGACGATATTATTATCGGGGCAGCCGATGCCGACCCTAATGGCTCATCTTCAGGAGAGACTTACGTGGTGTTTGGTGCCGGTGCTAACTTAAGCGTCCCTGAAAACACTACCCCAGTGGTCACGATCCCCGCAACCGATGTTGAAGGCGATATCCTGACCTATTCCATCTCTGGGGGTGTAGATAGCAGTTTCTTCACCATTAATGCCAGCACAGGAGCACTCTCGTTTAACAATGCGCCCGACTTTGAAAGTCCCGAAGATGAGAATGGCGATAATATCTACGAGGTAGAAATAGCAGTCAGCGACGGTAACTTAAGCGATGCGCGAAGCCTAGAGGTGAATGTTACTGATGTTGTTGAAAACCAAGCTCCGATTACCAACGATTTTGATCGTGACAACAATCCTGACGTCTTAATTCAAAATAATTCTACTGGGGAAGTCGGACTCTGGTTGATGAATGGAACCCGTATTGATGAGTTTGAGGGGGTTGACATACTGGATGGTTGGACAACTCGAACCACCGGTGACTTTAATCAAGACGGCAACTCCGATGTCATGATTCAGAACAATACCACGGGCGAAGTTGGCATCTGGTTGATGGATCAAATTCGCATTGATAGCTTTGTCGGTGTGGACATCCTGACAGGCTGGACGGTTCGAGGGACTGGAGACTTCAACGACGATAATAATTTAGATGTCTTGATCCAGAACAACACCACGGGCGAAGTTGGCGTTTGGTTTATGGACGCCACCCGGATCTCTGGCTTTGCGGGTATTGATGTGCTGAATGGCTGGACGGTGCGCGGAACCGGCGACTTTAATGACGATAGCAATACCGACGTGCTAATTCAAAACAACACAACCGGAGCAGTAGGTGTTTGGTTTATGGATGATGCACGCATTAGCGATTTTGCGGACATCGATCAGCTCAATGGCTGGACAGTTCGTGGCGTCCGGGATTATACGAGTGACCAGAACCCAGACGTAATGATTCAGAACAACACAACCGGAGAAGTAGGCATCTGGTTGATGAATGACGCTCGGATTGCTGATTTTACCACAGTAGATGTGCTTAACGGCTGGACAGCGCTCGCTTAAGTTGCCCCCTGAACGATGGAAATCACAAAAATCCCGCTCGTGAAAGTATCGCTTACCTGTCTTTCTCAAAAGATCTCTGTTGCAAGAAATTTTTTGCATAATATCTACCGCGTTCGCAAAAGTTAGCATTCAAAAATTATTCGTTCTTCATAACGTCTCTTTTCAGCGTTGCAACCGACCCCATACCGAAGAGTCGAAGTCGCCGGTATGTCGGTGGTCTTTTAAGCTGCGGCGATTAATTCAGTTGGGTGCTATAGAATACCGGCCTAAAGAATTTTAGAGGATTCAATGCTGTCCAATAATCGCGATGAAATCAAACTGCATTGGACCGTTAGGTGTGCCAACAAAGCCAATCTGCTTCCCGTCAATCCTGTGGCCGGGTCATGAGTAGGGTGAGAGAAAGAACCGTCCTCGGTTCGGCACTGTCGCTAGTGGGCGGCGTCTTGATGGGTGGAGTCGGGATTGCTGGACGACTTGGCGCACAGGCTGGACTCACGCCCTTTCAGATGCTCGCTGCACAAGTTGCGTTGCTGGTACCGGTCAGTGCGGCCTTAATATATGTCCGTTCCGGTGTTAGAGGATTTAAACCGCGTAAGCCTTGGTCACTGGTAATTCGTACGGTTTCCGGCTTTTTCTATTTTTCGACATTTTATTGGGCACTTCGGGGTCTCCCCGTTGCAGACGTATTGGTGCTGGAAAGCACCAATACATTTTTCGCGATGCTAATTGCATGGTTTTTTCTCGGGCATCGAGTCAGTCGGATAGCGATCTGGCTTTCCATCATTGCGTTCATTGGTGTCTGTTTGATCCTCGTCCAACATGGTGCACACGACGTGCTGAATCCCTATTCATTGATAGCGCTACTTGCGGGCGTGGGCCGGGCTGCTGGTAGTGTTGCGACCGGAGTCGCGGGAAAGACGGAACCAGCCGAACGCATCATGTTTTACTACGCATTGGGAATGTTGTTGTTTAGTATGCTGGGACTACCCGGGCAGTGGTCACCAATAGAAGGAAGAGATTGGTTGATCCTTGTCGCTCCGGCAATTCTGTTTATTCCTCAGAATTTAGTTTACACCGTTGCCAATCGACTAATCCCCGCCTATATGGTAGGCGCTCTTTTTTACAGTTCAATTCTGGTCGGCGTGATTGCCGATCAATATTTGTTTCGAACTGAGCTCAGCGGACGCGGCATCGTTGGCATGCTTCTAACCGTGGCAGCAGGCCTCGCTTTGTCGTGGATACGTTCGCGAGAACAGTCGGTAGCCAAGCAGCATGACTAGACATGCGAAGAAGAACTTTCGAATATATGCGTTTTCGTTGCTTGGGAGAGCAAATGTTAAGAGGTACAGGTGAAAAATCAAAGCCTGCAAAGTCTTCTTTCGTCCATAAAATTTTCGGATTAGACCCACAGACTGGAGTTGCTTCTTGGAAACTCTTACCTTTGTTTGAAGCTGAAATTTAACCTTCACCGCACCCTTAAAATTCACTGACAAAGAATACTACCCTGCAATATTTACAAACGCAACGATCAACGTTTTTCTCCAACATTACTTGATATTTTTCGGCGCATAAGGGCGCAGCGATCGCAAAGCTCAATCCCTCAACTTCGGCTCTCTAATACCGATAATTACCGTTATAGGAATTAAAAATAAACGAGGATTCACGGGTTTCAGGGATTGCAGCACTAAGCAGAGATTCACGCGATCGCAAAACTGAATAGACTTTATACTGCAATTTCAGGCTAAAAATTTTGGGGCGAATAAGACTTGATTCCGGCGGCAAACTCAACGGAAAATAGTCAATTTTTTTGAATTTGCAATTTTAAAATGATCAGGCGTCAGAGGTCCTGTAAAAATCTAAATTGCAGATCCTAAAACAGCTGCTTTGTTGTGTGTTTAGGCGCAAATTATTGGGACAACTCAAAATCCAGTTGCATCCTAAGCGGATCTGGTGAAGGGTAGATTTATTGCGCTCGAATACTTGGATTTTCGTGATCGCAGACATCTGCACCAAAAACAAAATCTGCAATTTCAAACTTGAAAGGCAATCGGGGTCATGAATTTTTCGAAATCGCAAATTTTTCAGAGGCACTGCAATGCCACTGATTTGCTCTTTGAGCCGGGTAATTTATGCGATCGCAGATTGC
>JBCDHF010000331.1:0-5356 GCA_038750375.1 Cyanobacteria bacterium P01_H01_bin.15 | reverse complement strand
TCCCGCTAGAGCCGGATGATTTTTTTGAAGACGGTTTAGATCGGGAAATCGCTTTTCAGCTGCCGCGTTAACGAAGGTAAAATTCCCCGCAAAATCCATCTCCATGACTGGTTCTGACAGGGAGTCGGGTTGGTTGGTCAGTAGACACAAAATCTCCGGATTCAAATTATCTAAAGGTTGGAGTACTCCATGGGGAATCCGCGTCACATTTTGGTCAAACTCATCCTCAGGTGCAAGCTGCCGAGGGTCTTTGTGGTGACCTTGATCCTGAGTGTGTTGGGCTAAGGTATTAGTTAGGGTGATATAAGCAGAGTTGACAACTTTAAAGGTAGCTTTGACTTCGCTGCCAAAAAAGATGGCGTCTTCACTTTCGAGCTCATAGGATAGGCAGCGTTTACCGTTGACAAAGACGCCATTCGCTGAGCGGTTACCCTGCAAATCGCCGTCGATGACCCAAAATACATCTTGTGGCTGATCGGCATAATGAACTCGTAACAAGGTTGCATGGTGGCGTGATACCATTCGAGAGAGTAGCGTAATTGAGTTGCTCAGACTGCGACCCAAAGAATACGTATTCTCCTCAAGAACGATTGTGCGCGTTTCTTGGTTTGGTTCTTCAATGACCAGCAAATGTCGGAATGACTTCGACTCACCCATTGTGATTGGTGTTTAAAGCAAAGATGGGATTGTATTCGTTTAAGACTTCTTCAACATGTTAGCTACTCATAACTTTTATAAGCTTAGTGAGACCGTCTCGGGTTAGCCGCTAACATCAAGGAGCGCAGTCTACATACACCGGTAAATACTTCTCATTGTAAACAAATATGGCTATTCTCGAAGATATGTCTGTAAAAAAACTGGCATTTGCATGAAATGCCTATGGCGCGGTAAGCACGACTTCGTTGTCTTTGCGCTTGCGGTAAGCAGGCAAGGGTCAGAGTATTGGAAGATTGGGAATCGGATGCTGACCCTACACACGTCAATCCAGATGTTCTGAAGATTTTGTTTTTTTGGGCGAGCGATACATGGATTGTTGGTTGGTACCTCAAGGATACGAATATCGAGCCGTGTGCCGAGGCATCCACCCGCATTATTCTCAAATTTCCCCATACATTCTGGCTGTGCCTGCTGGTCCATCGGCGTTATCTGCTTTTTTGGTGCAATCGTCTGAATTGCTTCAATCAGTAGAGTGTTGCTTACTTCTGGGACTAGGCGGGGCTTTACAGCCTGAATTGAGGTTAGGACAGTCGGTATTATGTGCCACTTATCGTGATCGCAAAGGAACTGTGTGGTCTTGCGATCACAATTTAGTGGATCGGGTAAATGGTGGTTTTGAGTCGCCGCTCCCGTTGGTTGAAGGATTTAGCAGTGAACAAGTTGTCTGTAGCTCAGCAGGTAAAAAGGCGTTAGGTCAAGCGGGCTGGCAGGTTGTAGATATGGAAGGTGCTGTTTTTCTCGACTGGGCAAACCGGCGCGGGATTTCGGCGGCGGTGGTACGCGTTATTAGTGATACTTGGAATCAGGATTTACCGGATTTAACGGGGGTTTTTGATGCAGGAGGACGCTTGAACTTCCGGACTTTAGCTCGTCGATTAATTGTTCGACCGAAAGCGGCGTGGGACTTAATTTATAGTTCCCAGGTGGGGTTAGCGGCGTTAGAAAAAATTGCGACATGTCTTGCTGGGCAAGGGCTGCTCCCTCAAGAACAATCGACAGTATCTAAGGACTGAATGAGTGAATGGGACGATTGACCCCTCAATTGCTGCGCAAAATGGCGAGCTAATGGTGGTACAAGCAAAAGCGGGCTTGTAAAGCCATTGAAAAGATAGAGACCTGGATGGCCGTGAATCGGACCGACAAGAGGCTGTTCACGGGGAGAAAAAGTCACCTGACAGGTCCGCAAGGTGGCCGGTAGGTCAGCGATCCGGGGCAAAATTTTGCGTAGTTGTGAGCGCAATGCCTGTTCTGCCGAAGCGGGTGAGGAGGGGTCGTTCTTTGGTGCAGAAGTCCGTTGACCGATAAATAGCCGACCGTCTGGCATTTGAATGGCGCCGGTATCGATAATGGCTGGGAGCGAATCGGGTGCTGGTGTATTCCAGTGTTTTGCGATCGCGGTTTCTAACGGCAGTCGCTGTAATGTGGCAGACATGACCATAGTGCGTAGTTGGAGCGGCTGAGGTTGGCTGATCAGGACCTGTTCTTCGGTGAAATAAAGCGGTAGGTGTAGGGACAAGCCGTCTAATAGCTTCCGGCTACCACTACCGGCCGCAATCAATACATTGGAGGTGAGATAGTTTGTGTGATGGGTTGTTATCAGCCACTTTGGACAAGAGGACTGTTGACTTAAATTCTGGGGCGTTAGGTGGATCACGGCTCCTGTGTAGACACGTCCCCCAGCGACTTGAAATTCACGGAGATAGGCTTGCTGCAATTTGAACCCATTGACTTGACCGTGAAAAGCCTGAAAGGCGCCTTGAATTTCGCTGATATTTAATTCCGGCTCTAAGGACTTGGCTTCCTTAGGGCTAAGCCATTGAGGAGGAATTTCACAATCGCTGAATTGGTTTGTGATCGCAGTCGGGTCTTCTTCGTGATCGACTGTGAGTAGTAGGGGCAATTCTCGCAGCTCAGTGTCCCAGCGTTCAGCAAATGATTGATGTAAGTCTCGGCTTTCTTTAGCTAGCGTTCGCCACCAGGACGTCCGGCCAGACCAAAAACCCAAACCGCCGTACCCCAAACTTGTGGCATTTTCTGGGCGAGGAGATTTTTCCAACAAAATGACGGAATAGCCGGTTTGCTGAAGTTCATATGCGACCGCGGCTCCTGTAATGCCGCCGCCAATCACCAACCAGTCAGCAATGGGCTTAGTCATGGAAAATCGTTATTGACTGAAATTGCTCTTTTTCTGTTTTATCGTTTTCGCTAGTGCCTCTGGTGCCTCTTGTCATTGCAATAATCATCGTCTTGATCGCCGCAGTCTGCTTTAAGAAAGGGCCATGGCGTATCAGAGTATTTCTAGATTTGGCAACTCAAGATGCGGGGATGATCCGAGCTATCTACCGACGGCAATCCCATCTGCCCCGAACTCATCTAGTGACGTTCAAGCACGACACTAGAACTATTGTACCAGCGGATTGAGCTAGTAACCGAGGTCTTATAGCAGTATTAATTTCTGGGGTAGACAAGGTTTCGTTCGTCATAATTAAGTCCCCTTATGCTCAGAAAAATTCGCGTTCGATTCCCTATGACCTGTTTTGAGAGCTATCGCGCATATTTTGATTCAGGGTTTAAAATGACAGGTACTTTTGTACTGATTTAGCCGTCAAGGTAGATCCCGCCAAGACTTTGATAAACACAAAAGTCTCGATAAGTGTCTCAACAACTAATGGAAGGTTTTCTATGGCCAGCAAAACAGAGAAGGCAGACGATAAAACCAAAGCGCTGAATACGGTTCTCAATCAAATTGAGAAAAATTTTGGCAAGGGCGCGATCATGCGCTTAGGCGATGCCGCCCGGATGCGGGTCGAAACGATCTCTAGTGGTGCCTTGACCCTCGATTTAGCGCTCGGTGGCGGCTTGCCTCAAGGCCGGATCATTGAAATTTACGGACCAGAAAGCTCCGGCAAAACCACTTTGGCGCTCCATGCGATCGCAGAAATTCAAAAAGCAGGGGGCACGGCCGCCTTTGTTGATGCGGAACATGCCTTAGACCCCCACTATTCAAGCGTTTTGGGCGTAGATATTGATAATTTGCTGGTCGCTCAACCGGATACGGGAGAAGCGGGTCTAGAAATTGTGGATCAACTAGTCCGCTCTACTGCCGTGGATTTAGTGGTGGTGGATTCAGTGGCGGCCCTAACCCCGAAAGCAGAAATTGAAGGGGAAATGGAGGATATTCAAGTCGGTCTGCAAGCGCGGCTGATGAGTAAAGCGCTGCGCAAAATTGCCGGAAATATTGGTAAATCCGGTTGTACCGTGATTTTCTTGAATCAGTTACGGCAAAAGATTGGGGTGTCTTACGGCAATCCAGAAGTGACGACCGGTGGGACCGCGCTCAAGTTTTATGCGTCAGTGCGTCTCGATATTCGCCGGATTCAGACCCTTAAGCGCGGCTCTGAAGGGGAATATGGGATTCGAGCAAAAGTCAAAGTCGCTAAAAATAAAGTGGCGCCGCCTTTTCGTATTGCCGAGTTTGACATTATCTTCGGTCAGGGTATTTCTCAGATGGGCTGCATGTTAGATCTGGCCGAAGAGCACGGCATTGTCAACCGGAAAGGTGCTTGGTACAGCTATGACGGTGAAAATATTGCCCAAGGTCGCGATAAAGCGGTTATCTATTTTCAGGAAAATCCTCAAATCGCCAAAGTAGTAGAGGAAAAAGTTCGAGCTAGTATCAGTGCAACGGTTGTTCCAGCAGATGGGGGGGAACCTAAGACTGCAGAAAATTCAACGCCGCCCGCTGAAAATAGCAAGAAATAATTGCTCTGGTTATGTATGTGATCGCAAACTCTAAATCTGAAAAATTCTTAGGGATGCGATCACAAATATTTTTAGCCGGCTTGTCAGCCGAAAAGGCGTCAGATTTAGCGGGTACTCCCGACTTCGATTCCCTCAATTCCTGAGCCCGCCAAATATTCCAAAATTTCTTTTTCGGTTAAATCGCAGCACTCTGCTTCTAAAACTTCACGATTAAGCTGAATGTGGCGACTTTGCTGTAGTTGCTGAACTTCGCGCTCCAAAGATTCAATCCGATCAAGTAGTAGGCGAATCACAGTTGCCTCGGAATCCGGCAAGTTTCCATGCTCCAAGGGATTCACTTTGGCCCCAGAGCGATAAACGACTCGGCCAGGAATGCCGACGACGGTGCAATCACCAGGCACGTCCCTCAAGACAACTGAACTTGCGCCAATGCGAACATTGCTACCAATCTCAATATTGCCGAGGACTTGGGCCCCGCTACCTACCACCACATTTTCGCCAATGGTCGGATGACGTTTCCCCAACTCTTTGCCGGTACCACCTAAGGTAACGCCTTGATAAATCAAGGCATAGTCTCCGACTACAGCTGTTTCACCAATGACGACACCCATGCCATGGTCAATGAAAACGCCATTGCCAATCTGAGCGCCCGGATGGATCTCGATACCGGTCATGGCTCTAGAAAAATGGGAGAGAATGCGGGGGAGTAATGGCAGCCCTAACCCATAGAGCCAATGTGCCAACCGATGAAACCAGAGCGCGTGAAGCCCAGGATAACAAAGGAAGACCTCTAGACCGTTACGAGCAGCCGGATCTCGCTCAAAGATAATGCGGAAGTCAGAAATCAGTGTGGAAAGCACAGTGTGAGTTGGGATGA
>JBCDHF010000330.1:0-5357 GCA_038750375.1 Cyanobacteria bacterium P01_H01_bin.15 | reverse complement strand
CCCGCGCACTGCACTTCTTCTTGGGTGCATGGCCGGTAGTAGGCATCTGGTTCACAGCATTGGGCATCAGCACAATGGCGTTCAACCTGAATGGATTCAACTTCAACCAGTCCATCCTGGATTCTCAGGGTCATGTAGTAAACACCTGGGCTGACGTATTGAACCGTGCAAACCTCGGCTTCGAAGTAATGCACGAGCGCAATGCACATAACTTCCCTCTAGACTTGGCTGCTGTTGAGGTTGCTCCAGCGATCAAGGGCTAAGGGATCTACTTACAAGACCTGAAGGTCAAATCTTTGAAAAGCGCTTCCGACTGGAAGCGCTTTTTCTTGTGGGTTTGTCGCTATCCTATAGCAGTCACCACCTTCACAAGGAGGAGGTTGCGTGCCAGACCCCTCTGGAATGAGGCAGCTCAAAATCAAAAGTGTCCTAAGCGATCTGGCGAAGGCTATAAATTATGATTTTTCTCGCTAAAGTGGCGAATAATGCATTCAGTTAAGGAGTTAGGCGTGTCCAAGTATTTTGGTCGATTAGGGTTTCTATTACTGATGGTGGCCTTGGGTCTGTTTGGCTCGGCTCGGTTGCCATCAGCTCATGCTCAAGCATTGCTGCCCTACGCGCCTGAACCTGATTCTGAACAGTTGCAGAATGAAGGACTGAAGCTGGCACAAGATGCTCTGCAACTCTATGGATTTCGTCAGTACGATTCGGCTTTGCCCCGGGCAGAACTCTCCACCCAATTAGCGCCTGATTTTTTTGAGACCTGGTTTATTCTCGGCAATCTTTATCTGCAAAGAGAGGCTTCGGAAGATGCGATCGCAGCGCTGCAAAAAGCGCAACAGAGGGCTCCTGAAAATCCGGGTGTGGCATTTACTTTAGGCGAAGCCTATTTTCAGCAGGGTGATTATACGGAGGCGGTGGAGCAACTTAAATCAGGTCTAGACAATAAGCCGGAAGATATTACGGGTTTGTTCAACTTAGGCAATGCTTACTTGAAGCTGGAGGATTACGACCAGGCCGTCGATATTTACAAGCAAGCGTTTAAAATTCAGTCCGATTTTTGGCCCGCTATCAACAATATTGGTTTAGTGCGCTATGAACAGGGACGAACGAAAGCAGCGATCAATCAATGGCGTAAGGCCTTAAGCATCGACTCACAGCAAGCGGAACCCTTACTAGCGGTTGCCGTGGCTCTCTATAAGCAAGGTCAAGAAGCTGAAGGTTTGGCTCTAGGTGAATCGGCGCTGTCGTTGGATGCCCAATATGGAGAGCTAGAGTACCTCGATAAAAATCTTTGGGGTGCTCAATTACTCGTCGACGCTGAAGTTTTTTTAAACTTGCCTCAAATACAACGTGTTTTAGGGCGCTTAGAAGAGGATCTAGATCCGATTGAGCAGCCTTAATGAGCCGCTTTAACGCTTAAGTGGCGACAGCTTAAGGACAATACGTTAGGCGCTAATGGCGCTATTAATTTGTTCGATAAATTCCTGATGGTCAACGATGGGCTTGGAAATATAGCCATCCGCACCGCTCTGCGATAGAAACGTTTCGCGATCGCCTTCCATTGCGTGAGCTGTAACTAGGATGACGGGTAAATTTTGAGTGTTTGGGTTCTCTTTCAGGAGTTGAGTAATACGGATGCCATCTACTGATTCTCCCTCATAAAGACTGTTAGCCAGGGAAACATCCATTAAAACCGCATCGATTTTTTGGCTTCCGGCGAGTTCTAAAATCTCGGCAACATTCTCCGTGCTCTTGACTTGTAAGCCGCCTCGCTTAGTCAGAATTTTGGAAAATACCCGCAGGTTAATGGGATCATCCTCAACAATTAGGATTGTGGCCATCGCTTCATTCTCTTACATAATTCTGAAAATCATCATAAACCTTGATGTTTACACATGAATCAAGGCGATTCTAGCTAATGTTGCGATCGCAGTTTTGGTCTAGAGGTTTGCTCTGTTCGATCTCTCGGGCTGGGATTGTTATGCTCAAAAGCAACTTGTAACCATCCTCACTGGGTTCTAGAACACTCATGGCCAAACAATTAGATCTTTTAGGTAGCGGACAGATTGTGCCAACGGCTTTACACACCGAAATGGAACGCTCCTATTTGGAGTACGCCATGAGTGTTATTGTCGGCCGTGCCTTGCCCGATGTGCGAGATGGTCTCAAGCCGGTACATCGGCGGATTCTCTATGCCATGTATGAGCTGGGTTTGACGCCGGATCGGCCCTTCCGTAAATGTGCTCGGGTGGTGGGGGATGTGTTGGGTAAATACCATCCCCACGGAGATCAGGCTGTTTATGACGCTCTCGTGCGGATGGTGCAGGATTTTTCGACGCGCTACCCGTTACTCGCTGGGCACGGTAATTTTGGGTCCGTGGATAATGACCCGCCCGCGGCAATGCGCTATACCGAAACCCGTCTCGCTCCTGTCAGTTTCGATGCCTTATTGTCTCAGGTCAGTGAAGCGACCGTTAACTTTAGTCAAAACTTTGATAATTCACAACAAGAGCCGGTGGTTCTGCCCGCTCAGCTACCGACCTTACTGTTAAATGGCAGTTCTGGTATTGCCGTGGGCATGGCGACTAACGTGCCACCTCATAACCTGAGTGAGGTAGTCGATGGATTAGTCGCCTTGATCGATAACCCAGAACTTTCCGACGAGAAGCTATGGGCATTAATCCCGGGACCTGATTTTCCGACCGGAGGGGAAATCGTCGGGACGCAAGGAATTCAGGATGCTTATCGCGTGGGTCGTGGCTCGATTCCAGTACGAGGAAAAGTGCAACTGGAAGAGCGTCAGGGTCCTTCTCGCCGGGGACGTAGCAAGATGATGTTAGTCATCACGGAACTCCCGTTTCAGGTCAATAAAGCAGGCTGGATTGAAAAAGTTGCAGACTTAGTGAATCAAGAGCGACTCACCGGTATTGCCGATCTGCGGGACGAGAGCGATCGTGAAGGCTTGCGTGTTGTGGTGGAACTCAAGCGGGATGCAGTACCAGAGGCAGTATTGGCAAAGCTCTACGCCATGACCCCGCTGCAAAGTAATTTTGGAGCGATTATGCTGGCGCTGGTGGACAAAAAACCTTGTCAGCTCTCGCTGCGGGAGTTGCTCAATGAGTTTTTACAGTTTAGGGAAACGACTCTCCGACGTCAATACGACCATGAACGCCTAGAAGCCGAAAATCGATTATCAACCTTGGAGGGGCTGTTGGCGGCCTTAGGGAATTTAGATGAAACGATTGATATTTTACGAAACGCTCCTGACGGCACGACGGCTAAAGTGCAGTTACAAGAGCGACTGGTCCTAACAGAATCCCAAGCGGATTCGATTCTGGCCATGCCGATGCGACGGCTGACTGGGTTAGAGCGTCAAAAGCTCAATCAAGAAGCTGAAGATTTGGAGCACCGTCTGGACCGGCTAGAAGATTTGCTCACCAATCGCAAAGAACTGCTTAAATCCCTCAAAAAAGAATTGCGATCGCTGAAAAAACAGTTTGGTGATCCGCGGCGAACGCGTATTGCGAATAGTCAGGTCGCGTCTCCACCCACTGGCCGAAAAAAGACGAGTAAAAAAGCGAAAAATGACGAGCCCATCATTCAGCCCTTACAGCTAGCCGCACCGGCCCAAATTCCCGATGATGGGGAATTGGTGGTCAGCTATACGGGAGAAATTAAATGGCAATATCCCCAACCGGCCACTCCTGTCACGTCTATTCGGAAAGGGGAAGATTTTTGGATACATCGAGAAAGAATTCGCGATCGCAAACGATTGGCTGTTTTGACAGATACCGGCAAAATCTATCCGCTCGACATTACGGATGTGCCTGCCGCCGCTTTGCAATCAGAACAAACGATCTTAGATTTGCTAGCTAAAAGCGCTCAGCGGGACGCCCAAAGCATCGTTAAATACTGGTTCTGGCGGGAAGAGAATACTGCAGATTTGGTGCTGTTTACCCAACGGGGACGCCTAAAACGCTTAAGTGCGCCGGATATTAACGCCTTGAGCAGTCGGGGGTTTAGCGCGATTAAACTGAAAGATGATGACCGACTACAAGGTGCTCAACTTGCTGAAGCAGGCCAAGCGGTAGTCCTAGCCGCAGGAAAAGGACGCGCTTTACGCTTTCCGCTGATTGATGAACAGCTACCGGCGTTGGGTCGTAATGCACAAGGTCAGCAAGGCATTCGGTTGCGTAGCCAAGAACAGCTCGTTGCGGGTCTTTGCGTACCTGACGACCTAGATGTGCTGCTGGTCACTCAGTTGGGTTATTTACAGCGCATGGCAGTAGACGAAATCCGGGTCAGTGATCGCGGCAGTATGGGCGCACCAGTCATTCGATTTCGACAAAAACAAGACGATCTGCTGAGTTTGCAGCCAATCTACTCTGAACAGGACCAAGTGGTTTTGGTCACCTCGCAGGAGCGGCGTTTACCTCTCACCTTCGGCGATATTGCGTATGGCGATCCGTTAGCTTTATTTAGCAAGCTCAAGCCTGAAGAGACTGTCAAAGCGGTTGCGCCTTTGCTCAGTCGTTTGGCTGTTCCCGCCAAATAGATTTCAAAACAGGATTTGCCTGCTTACCAGACAGTGATAGGCTATGGGAAGCAAATTTCACAGAAGCTTAAGACTTTTGTCTATCAAGGTTCTCTAGCCACCCAACAGAAGCATGGTAGCCACAACAACACAAACCAACGTGGGCAAAATCAGCCAGGTCATTGGACCGGTCATTGACGCCGAATTTCCTAGCGGCAGTCTGCCCCGAATTTATAACGCACTTAGAGTTGAAGGTAAAAACGAAGCTGGCAACGACGTTGCTGTGACTTGTGAGGTACAGCAGTTGCTCGGCGATAACCGGGTTCGTGCTGTCGCCATGAGTAGCACCGATGGCTTGGTTCGCGGTATGGACATTGTGGATACTGGCGATGCCATTAGCGTTCCGGTCGGAAAAGCAACGCTCGGCCGTATCTTTAATGTCTTGGGTGAACCCGTAGATAATAAAGGAGATGTCGGCAGCGACGAGACTTCTCCGATTCATCGGGTCGCGCCCAAGCTCACCGATCTTGAAACGAAGCCTTCCGTTTTTGAAACAGGCGTCAAGGTGATTGACCTACTGACTCCCTATCGTCGAGGCGGCAAAATTGGTCTGTTTGGTGGAGCCGGCGTGGGTAAAACCGTCATCATGATGGAACTTATCAACAACATCGCAACTCAGCACGGAGGTGTGTCTGTATTCGGCGGTGTGGGTGAGCGTACCCGCGAAGGAAATGACTTGTATCACGAGATGATTGATTCAAATGTGATCAACCCCGATGATCTATCGAAGTCTAAAGTAGCACTGGTGTATGGCCAGATG
>JBCDHF010000329.1:0-5368 GCA_038750375.1 Cyanobacteria bacterium P01_H01_bin.15 | reverse complement strand
GCAGTTGGTCTTTGATGACGAGGCTTTCAGTGCTGGGGATGTGGCTGGAGAGGATGTTTATCGTTTTGATGTCTCTGGAGTTGGTTTAGCGCCTTATGACCAACTGTCGTTGTCTACTTTGACTTCTGAGTCCGGCTCTCTCCCTAAAGGGTTTGCTCTCATTTCTGCCAACCTTGAGCTGGCGCTCCTTGCTTAGTGCACTGCTCCTGGGAGAACGTTTGCATTACACCTCTTAATATTCTGCGATCGCGTATCGTCTAGATTAGGAACTGAGCCATAAATTTCTCGCTCGTGAAAGCTATGGCTTAAAAACTAAAAATCCTTAATCCTAATTTTGAGGTATCGCCTAATTGATGGTTAATCCCCAGCCCCGGTCGCATGAGCCAGCGTTAGACGTAGCCATGGCTCCTGATCTTGACGACAGTCGCCAGTTAACTCGGACCATCGCCCAAGCCGCGGATGATCGTAAAGGTGCTGACATTAAAATTCTAGAAGTCAATGAAGTTAGTTACTTGAGCGACTTTTTTGTGGTTGTTACGGGCTTTTCATCAACGCAAGTGCGTGCGATCGCAGACAATATTAAAAAAAGGGTGGAAGAGCAGCTAGGCAAAGAACCGATCCGAATTGACGGACAGGCTAGTGGAAGCTGGATCGTCATGGACTACGGAGATGTGATTGCCCACATTTTCTTGCCGGAAGAACGGGAATTTTATAACTTAGAAGCATTCTGGGGTCATGCCCAGCAGCAGTCTTTCATTCCCGAAATACACAGTTAAGTATGAATCCGTTGCCCCCTTCTGTTTGTCCGATCCCGGAGGAGCAACAGCCAGTCCAGGAATATCAACAACTCAGAGAGTCCTGGCTATTTACTTGGGTAACGCTGCCGTTGCCGGTTTATATTCGTAAATTATTTTGGGTATGGCTATGGGGCTGGTTGCTCTCTGGACCTATCTCGGCAGCCAGTTTTTCGCCGGAGATTTCACCGCTGAAATTTGGGGTTTGGGGGAGCTTAGGAGCTGGCTTGTTTGTGGCGTTTGTGGTGGCGCGAATGTATCTGGGATGGACCTACGTCAATAATCGCTTAACGGCAGAGAGCGTGATTTATGAGGAGTCGGGCTGGTACGACGGTCAGCGATGGGAGAAGCCGGAAGCCATCTTACAACGAGAAAAATTGATGGCGGCTTATCAGGTACGGCCTTTACTGCTGCGATTGCAGCAAACTGCCGGAGTTCTGGTAGGACTTGCGTTAGGATTGGGCGGTCTCTATTGGCTGAGTGGGCGCTTTGGCTAGTTTTTAACTTTATCAGCCGAATGGGTGCCTGTGGAGAGGGCCGCCGCGTGAAGCAGCGGCGGTAAAGCAATATCTGGGAAATTTTTGAAAGGTTAGGAAATAGCGGGCAATGAGCAGAGGCAAACGGGTAGCGACACCACTCATTCAGGTCCAACTGTTACGTGAAGGAATTCCCGAGTCTGTGCATCAGGTGACGGCAACGGTCTCGGATGTTCGTGGAAGAAATATGCTGCTGGCAGGCGAGCCGGATGTGACTGCCTTTGCGCGCTCCGCCCTCAAGCCGTTTCAAGCGTTGCCGATGGTGGCAGGGGGGACCTTAGAGCGGTTTGAGTTGAGCGATAAGGATCTTGCGATCGCCTGTGGCTCCCATTTAGGTACGGTGGAGCATGCGCGGCAGGTATTTAGTATTTTGTGGCGGGCGGATATTGAGCCCACGGCTTTGCAGTGCCCTATTCCTGAGGGCAAACACAGCGCCTTGCAATACAACTGTTCGGGGAAACATGCCGCTATGCTCGCCATGTGTCAGCAGCACCATTGGCCGCTCAATACCTACCTCCGCAAAAGTAGTCAGGTTCAGGGGACGATTTTGAACCGGATTGCTGAATTACTCAAACTGCCTGGGGCGGAATTGATTGCTGCCAAGGATGACTGTGGCGCACCGACCTATTCGATGCAGCTCAGTCAGTTGGCTTGGCTGTATGCGCAGCTGGCATCCGGTGAGAATTTGGAATTGGAACGGATTGTCCGAGCGATGGTTCATTATCCTCAGATGGTGGCAGGGCCTGGGCATTTTGATACCGAGCTGATGCTGGCGACAGAAGGAGCACTCGTCAGTAAGTCTGGGTCAGAAGGCATTCAATGTGTGGCGAGAGTCGGATACGGACTGGGCTTAGCCATCAAAGTCTTAGATGGGGCTAAGCGCGCTAAGTATGCCACCGCGATTCATCTGTTGCGGCAAATGGGTTGGATCTCACCGACTGTCGCGGAAACCCTCGGGGATAGATTTTTGCAGTTAGCGCCCCATCGACGACTGGAAGTGACCGGTGAGTTAGCGATTATTTAGATTAGTCTCTGGTGGCTAGGGCTCTTGTGACTCTCTAAACCACGTTTCCAGGCTGTCTGCGATCGCAATTGCGAGCTGGGACTGTTCGCGAGGGTCCATGATCCACTCAAATTCTTGAGGATTGATCATAAAGCCTAGTTCGAGCAACACACTTGGTGCCGCGTAGGGTCTGGTCAGGGCAAGATTATTCCAAAACACGCCGTAGGAAGGACGCCCAAGCTCGGTGGTCAGGGTTTCGTGAAGTTGAATAGCTAGGCTGTGGGCTTGGGGCTGGTACCAAAATATGCCGACGCCAGCGGTTTCTTCCGCGTTGCCGGCGTCTGGCAGGGCATTGTAATGAATTGAGATTGCCACATCGGGTTCAGTGCGGGCAATCAAATCCGCCCGATCGCCAAGGGACACGAATTCATCGCGGTCTCGGCTGAGCACTACGGTCGCCCCTCGCCGCTCTAATTCTTGGGCCAGTAGCAGAGAGACGCCTAAGTTAACTGCTTTTTCCGGCGTGCCATCAGGACCGCGTGCGCCCAGTTCTTCGCCGCCGTGCCCCGGATCGATCAAGATGGTGCGATCGAGTAGCGGGTTGTTCGCATCAATTCGAGGTGGCTCACGCAGGAGCAACACTAGACGATTGGCTTCGTAACTAACTTGGTAGCCCCACTGCTGAGAGGTTTTTAGTTCGAAATGATAATCGAGGCGATTGGGGGTAGACTGCTGCCAATCCAAGCGTTTGACCAGCGGGTTGTCATCCAGGCGAATAGTGTCGGTTTTGGCAGTGGTGTTGTGCAGGCTGAGGGTGAAGCGCCGATCGCCTTGGTGAATAGAGATAGGAACCGGCGTGGTTAAGGGAAATTCGAGCTGGAGACCAGCTGGGGTCGATTTTGAAAAGACACCAGCAATGGTTGACCGTGGGTAAAGGTTATTGGCAAGAGGACGAGTTTCGCTGGCTTTAATCCAGCCGCCGTAACCAAGACGCAGCCAGCCGCCAACTCTGGCGGTCACGATGTCTTGAGCGCCCTGGGGTAGGGGCGTTAGTCGGGAATATTGAGTGCTGGGACCAGTCCGTGCAACCCCAGCAGGACTAATGACTTCGACAGGCTCAAAGGTTTGCTCATCGGTAATCGTTAAACGTCCCGGAGCCGGCTCCGCGATCGCAGAACCTTGCCAGGTGAGTTTATAAATGGGCTGACCATAGTCGCCGGGTTGGGTAAAGCGGGTGCAGCCTTGGAATTGACCAGTTTGAGTCTGGGTAGTAGATTGACCGGTCAAAACGGCGCTGTTGCTGGAGAGTTGCGCGGCATTGGGGACGAGGGTTAATGGCAGCGTGAGCGGTCCGACTGATACCGCAACTTGGGCGGCGGGATTTGCGATCGCACTAAAGCACAACACTTCGCCGACTGGATAGCGCCAGTCTACTTTGGGCTCTAGGGAATCTGGGGCAAAGGTTGCAGTGGTGGGAGGGGCGGATATCGCCGGTATGCGAGTAATGGTGAGGGTAATGGTTTGATCGTTGGTGCGAATTTGGAATTGATTTTCTCCCAGGGTTAGCGGAAAAGAGGGGGCAAAATGACCGGCCGGGCTGCGTTGAACGGGTGAGTCGTTGATCGTCACCTCGCTCTCTGGAGGGGCTGTGCCTATAAAAAAGATTTGCGCTGCGGTGGTTTGATGCGCAGTCGGTGGATAGACCAGTTTCAAGCTTGAATTCTCTTGAGCCAGAGCGGTCATCGAAAAGGTGTTGACACTTGCGATCGCAAATAAATCAAACGCCAATAAGGAAGCAAACAGTCCTGTTTTCATGGTTTAGGGATAAAGCCGGTGGGTAAGCCGTCAATGGTTTCCAGATTATTTTTGGTCTGGTAGGTGGCGATGCCTTTTTCGCCTTTGCGAGCTGCCCAGGTTAAGAGTTTTTCTCGATCGCCGACGTAGTCGTATTCCGGGACGCCATAGCCGCAGGAGGTTTGTAGGGATTCCACGTGCAGCAAAATGATTTGGCGCTCTCCGGGGAGTTCTGGAAATTGAGGGCTGAGGGTCTCCCATTGCGGATCGTGGGTGCTGACCACTTCGCCTTGACCGTACAAACGCAAAATTAGGGGCTCTCCTTCGAAGCTGCACATCATGATGGTTAAGCGACCATTTTCACGGAGATGTCCGGCGGTTTCATTGCCGCTACCGGTGAGATCTAGATAGCCAACGGTTTTTTTGTCTAATACGCGAAAGGAATCGATGCCTTTGGGGGATAAATTGATGCGGCCGTCCTTTGGGGCGCTGGCTGTAAAAAAGAGCTTTTGAGCTTCGATGAAACTTCGGAGTGTGGGCGTAATTTGTTTGTAAAACTTCGACATCAGAGCCTCCCAGTTGGGATGACAATTTAGAAACGCGCTTTAGCGTTTAGGCGCGTCTATGCGCGAGCAATCATCATAGCGAAGAATTAAATGGCGATTGGCCCGAGCCGTTAGCGAAACTTTAAGGTGACTTGGAGCTATGCGATCACAGACGGATTAGTTTGTGAAATGTTGTTGCCTAATATCAATAATCATGAGTATTACGGCTGCAATGAGTAGGTGTAGTAGGGTATCAGCGCTGAGTGGCGGTATCGAAGACAGGGGAAAACGCGGGAAATAACCCTAAAAATTTTCTTGTGCCACGCTAGCGAGGATAATGCGCAGGTTAGAGAGCTTTATGAGCGGTTGAAAGTAGCTGGGTTTGAGCCTTGGTTCGATGAAGTGGATTTATTATTACATAGGCAGTTTTGGCGTGCGGAAATTCCTCCGGATAAAATCTTTCTAATTCCGCTAGAGTTTGATGAATGAAGCATTCCAGAGCATGAACTGCCTGATTATTACTTGAAGTTTAGGGCGTTACAGGGCTCTGTTGCAAAGTTAGTAGGGCAGCTTAGAAATGCTAATCTGAAGCGCCTCAGTAATTTCGAGAAGCCATGGCATCTACTGAAAACCTCTTTAAATTCAGGCAATTTCCGCCAAATGTTATCCTCCAGAGCGTTCGCTGGTATCTTCGCT
>JBCDHF010000328.1:0-5369 GCA_038750375.1 Cyanobacteria bacterium P01_H01_bin.15 | reverse complement strand
GATATAGTTTGCTAACTCATGCAATGATAATGATTATCATTCTTGTCGCCTTGAATTAATGTCATCGAAATTTACTGCCCGGACTTCAGTTCAAGCCGTCGAAGAAGGGAGGCTCTTGGCTCCTAAGTTTGACGCGAATGGGTTTATCCCCGTTATTACGACAGATGCTTCAACCGGCGAGGTGCTGATGCACGCTTACATGAATGAAGCAGCGTTGCTAAAAACTATTGAAACGGGCGAAGCCCACTACTATAGCCGCAGTCGTCAGCAGCTCTGGCATAAGGGTGCTACTAGTGGTCTGGTGCAAACTGTGCAGCAATTGCTGATTGATGACGATCAGGATTGCTTGTGGATGAAGGTCACAGTCGCGGGAACGGGTGCCAGCTGTCATGTGGGCTATCGCTCTTGCTTTTATCGTCAGATTCTTCTTAATGAGGGTGATGTTCAGGCGAGTCAACCCATAAACCTTGAGTTCACAGAATCCAGCAAAACTTTTGACCCCGTCGCCGTCTATGGGGATGCTCCTAATCCAACCCAACTTTAAATTGAGGAAGATACATATGCCGCTTCGCCATCAACCCGCCCCGCCCACACCCTGGGACAGCGACTTGGACCAGCCCATCATTGCCTCATCTGCTTATGTCCATCCGCAGTCCAGTTTGATTGGAGATGTTCGATTGGGCGAAAATGTAATTGTTGCACCCCATACTTCTATCCGGGCCGATGAAGGTGCCCCCTTTTTCATCGGAGCGAATACCAACATTCAGGATGGAGTGGTTATTCATGGGCTAGAGCAGGGACGGGTTTTTGGCGAGGACCAGCAAGCCTACTCAGTTTGGATCGGTCGCGATACCTGCATTACCCATATGGCGCTGATCCACGGTCCGGCTTACGTTGGGAATGAGTGTTTTATCGGCTTCCGCTCCACGGTGTTTAACGCCCAGGTCGGCGACGGTTGTATTGTGATGATGCATGCCTTGATTCAGGATGTGGAAATTCCACAGGGTAAATATGTGCCATCGGGCGCGGTGATTACGACCCAACAGGCGGCGGATCGGCTACCGGATGCGAATGAGAGCGATCACTACTTTTCTCACCATGTAGTCGAAATCAATCAGGCTTTGCGAGCGGGATACCGCTGCGCAAACGACGATAGTTGTGGTAACGCTTTGCCCAATTCTTCATCTAGTAACAGCTTCACATCTTCGCACCACAATATCCTGTCGGCTCAAACTTTGGCCGCAGACATTGTGGATGTGATCAGACAGCAACTTCATTTAGGACATCGCATTGGGCTAGAATTTGCTGATGCGCGACGCTACAAAGCGGGCTCCTGGCAAAGCGGTCCGGTAATTGCTAGTGATTATGAGGCTCAGGTGCTAACCCAGGTAGAACAATTTTTAGGAGATCATCCTGACGACTACGTGCGATTGCTGGGCATTGACGTTAAGGCAAAACAGCGTCAGTTGGAACGAACAATTCAAAAGCCCTAATAAGCCTCGAAGAATAAATCTTTTCTGTCACGGAGTGGCGCTTAGATAGAAACATTGATCAGATTCAAGGAAGTGACCAAATGCAATGGGCTATTTTGAGTGGTATTGAGGGTAATTTAGTGGCTTATGAAGCCGTAATAAAAGATATTCGACAACAGAGAAACCCGGTGAGCGATCTGTTTATATTGGGCGATATAGTCGGACTACAGGGGAATAACGAAGCGGTAATTGAGCGACTGCGATCCCCTCGGGCGGGCGAACTTAAACCTGAAGTTTGTATTGGTTGGTGGGAAGAGCAATGTTTCAGTTTGCATTTACTGAGCGCATCACCGAATGCCCCCGAACTTATGGAAAAGTTTGGCGGAGATGGAGTTAAGCGTCTATGGGAGTCGGTCTCGCGAGAGTCTGTGCAGTGGTTGCGATCACTCCATTTCGGATTTCATGAGTTGGACTGCTTGCTCATCCACGGCAGTACTGTCAGCTACGCCGATGAATTGACGCCAGAGACCCCTGCGATTGAATTATGCGATCGCTTAATCCGCGCTGATGCGAATACCTTATTCTGTGGGCGATCAGGGTTAACGTTTGAGTGCTTAGTGACTCCGGATAAACTTCGCTCAACCGTGACGACCTTAGACGGTAAACAGGAGCCCCAAGATCAGATGAAAAAATCTCGCCGTGTTGTCGGTGTCGGCTCTGTCGGTCGCAATCCGGGTCAGGCAATCTACACGCGCTACAATCCTGCCAACGATAAAGTTACTTTTGAGAGCGTTCCATATAGCTAAGTCAAAAGTTTTTGCGTTTTATTGAGCAAAATACGCTGCCAGCTGGGTAAAGGGCATTTAATTGCCTGGACTTTCGAGATTCGGTATGTATAGTTTTCGCTAGATCGCATAGGACACTTCGGGTTTTGAGTTGCACAATTCTAGAGCGTTCTGGCACGCAGCCTTCACCGTACGAAGGTGTCGACCGCTATGAGTAATTGTGTCCAGAATCAGTTGGAAGTCTGGGCGATCGCAAAAAATCTGATCAAACACCTTTAACGAAAACTTGTCGCCACAATTATCTAACAACTCCATTCGATCCTATAAACAGGGTAGCCTCAAGGGAGGAATCTATTCAGAGAGCCTTGGACGCTGACATCTCCTTCTTTGGGGATGATGAGCCAGTAACAGCGTTCGACTTGACTTAAGTTGAGCAACTAATACTTGAATAAATGTTTTGCGATTAAGGAGTTAATTTAGACAGGCAGTCGTTTGGGTACATCACTCACTTACACAACACAATTGTTAAAGAAACGGTCAATGAGCACTATTCAATAAAACTTTCGACTTTGACTATCGGCGTCTCGAGCTCTTGAAATCGGTCGGCGGTTTGTTCAATTTTGCGCAACTGTCCCAACGCGAGACTGCAAGGAAAGCCGTATTTTTGCTGGACGCGATCGCTGGCAATTGTCAGCGATTCCCTAGCTTTTCCGACAAAATCGGACAGTGGATAGCTCTCTCCGCTTGAAAAGTATTTTTTAACAATTAACGATGGCGAATAACAAACTTCTGATGTCCCATCCGGCCATTGGATTTTGAAACGAATTTCCGGCATAAGATTAAACGCTTCCACTAAGTTCAAGTATCTTGAGTATAGCCACAAATATTCACAACACTAGATTGGCATCGGCAACGGAAAATGGTGTCCTTTTCGCCGAAAGATTTTTGGTGTCAAAAAGCCGAGAGAGACTTGTTTGCTCGGTTTCGTTATCAGCAACGCTTGATCGGTTGTCGGCGGATACGCGATCGCAACTTTCTCAATTTTGAGGACCGCATCGTATAGCTCTATCTGGAGCGGCGGTTTTTTGAGCCAAGTTTTTAAGCTAATAAGAAAGTTGGGCGGTAAAGGTGGTTATGAACCAGATATATTCTTGCTGGGCGAAAACCTGCAAATACCGACCGGCTGGTTGCAGCTCGCCGTTAAGCGGTGACAGCGTAAAGGGTTTTGGTTCTTGGTTGTCGTGACGTTTTGTAGAGAATTTCGTGTCGCTCTGACGAACCTAATCAATAAACCAACCGTGTAGCCCGGTGGCGTAGTTTTGGTTAAGCGGAGCGCTCGTTCTTTCGTAGAATTCAGCACCACTTAAACGCGCCAAAAAAATCATGCACTCCTGCAGTTCTTCAGGTAGCGGACAGCAACCGCTAATATTTGCTTTACAGAGCCGTCCCCAATATCCAGTCAAACGAACATTTTCTTCCTGCATGTTAAGCCTGAAGCTCAGATTCAGTTGGAGTTGGATATTGAAGTCGCGGAAAAATGCACACGGTACGGTGGCATACACTATTGGCTATGACACTCATATTGCGTCTCTGCGATGATTCGCAGTCCGTTATGTTTAGCAAGAGCAAGTCATGAGCTTAGATAAATTCGGAGACAACATTTGGATTGTGTAAGGGGAGCGAGTGAAAATGCTAACCATTCCTTTCTCGACCCGGATGACGATTATTCGTCTTCCAAACGATTCGTTATGGTTACATTCTCCCATAGCCATCACTCCTGAGCGAGTCGAACAAATCAACCGTCTTGGCAAGGTAGAGCATATTGTTGCTCCAAATTTGTTACATCATTTGTTAGTTGGAAATTGGTCGCATGAATATCCCAATGCAAAACTATGGGCTGCACCAGGTTTAGAAACAAGACGTAAAGATTTGAATTTTGAAGGAATTCTCCAAGAACACCCAGAACCTTATTGGGCATCTGACATCGATCAATTCATTTTTCGGGGCAGTAAAATATTACCTGAAGTTGTGTTTTTTCATGAATTTTCTAAGACACTGATTCTTACCGACCTAATTCAAAATCACGACCCTAATATAGAAAATTGGTTTTGGAGTTTTATAAAAAAGCTCAATGGGATCCTAGCTCCGGATGGAGGCGTTCCAAAAGACTTGAGGTTGACTATTCGCGACCAAGAACAAGCGAAAATGTCCGTCCAAAAAATGCTCGCTTGGGATTTTAATAAAATAATTATCAGTCATGGGATCTGTATCGAAAAGAATGCAAAAGACTTGATATTAAGGGCTTTTTCTTGGGTTCTTTGATTGGCTCTGTTACAGAGTTCGTGGGAAGTGGAGGCTTGCGTAGGCGATGGAAAGACAACAAGGGAAATGTCTATGAATGGGATTCCCTGCATGGAAACATCGAGAAATAGGATAAATGAGACCGACAATTGGGAGAATTTTATCCCAAAAATGGCTAACGTTAGTTGGAATCAAATGTAATATTAGGCTTTCCCACACTTTTTTCCACCTTCCTCGGTGCCATTGGCTTAGCCACATTCTGGAAAACCGTTCCCGATGATATGATGTAGGGTAATTGGATATCTTCAATGCAAGCCGAATTATACGGGTGCAAACAGTGAAGTGATAATATCGAGAGTATTTTTTGTACTTGTGATAGGTTACCTTTTTTGAGCTAACAGGGTAGCAAATACAGCTTGAATAGGCTGGCCATTACTATCTTTGCGATGAAACGTGCCCAACTGTTCTTGATAGTTTAGGATGTGCCAATCATTGTAATAGTTCAATAATTCCTGCGGTGCAAAGGTCGAAGGGAAGTCAATTGGGCAGGGTGTCGTTGGAGAAGAGACTGGCGCAATGATGAAATGATACCCGCTGCCTTTTGTGTGATCCTGCATATCTGTGACGATAGTAGAAATCTTTTCTTCCCGTAAAAATTGAAAGACTACTGTTGAAATGATCAGATCGTAAGGCTTGCCGTTTTCGTGATCATTTTCCCAATATTCGCAGAGCGTGGCAGATTCAATATCATAGTAATGGGATTGAAATCTATCTATTGCTTTTTCGAGCTGAATGATCTTTTGCAAGGATG
>JBCDHF010000327.1:0-5416 GCA_038750375.1 Cyanobacteria bacterium P01_H01_bin.15 | reverse complement strand
GTCTTTTCCGTGAGCTGCAAAAGAGGCTGCAAATCTCTCTGCTCTTGGGGATGTGCTAACAGCGAATCTTGAAGCCGGGACACCAAGTCCGGACAGGTAATGCCAGACTCTTCCGTAATTTGCCAAACTAACCGCCACAAAAACCGATGTTGAGCCCGACTGAAAAGCAGATCTTTATCTTCTAGGGTCTGAGCAATTCCTTGACGCTGGAGCGGGCAGTGTAAATAAATTCTGAGCAGCAAGGCTTCCGCTTTATCCAAACGATTGGCTTCCGAAGAGCTAACTGTTTCGGGCGTTAGGGGTCGTTCGTTCAATTCCCCCTTTCTGACTTTGTTAACTTCGCTATGAAGACTCTCGCTCAATCGCTTAAAATCGCCCGTACTCAACTTAAAAACATCTTGACTATCCCGGGCCAAACGCTCCGCGCAATTCGCAATATAGGTATGACGCAAGCTCGGCTGTTCAATTTTGCCCAGTAGTTTCACCATTTCCGTGGTCGCGGACTGAAACTGATCCGCTTGAGTTAAATCGCGATCGCAAAGCAACTGTTCAATTTGCCATTCCAACCATAGCGGCGCATCAATCAACTGCTGCTGATATTCACTCGCCGCTGTGGGTGCAGAATTGAGAAATTCGTCAGCGTCCTTCCCCCCTGGTAAATTAAGCACCCGCAACTGCACTTGACCGTTGTAAATTAAATCTTCAATCTCAACTATGGCCCGCTGTGTGGCAGCAACCCCGGCCCGATCCGCATCAAAATTTAAAATGACCCGCTTCGATTCCGTATAGCGCAATAATTGCCGCAGTTGCTCCTGAGTAAAGGCGGTTCCTAAAGATGCCACCGTCTGGGTAAACCCGGCTCGATGCAGCGCAATCGCATCGAAATACCCTTCCACCACCACCGCTTCATCTCGTTTTGTGATCGCAGCTTTGGCCCGATCTAACCCATAAAGATTTTGACCTTTGCTGAATAGGGGCGTCTCCGGCGAATTTAAATACTTCGGCTCTTCTCCCGTCAACGTCCGACTGCCAAACCCAATCACTCGCCCTTGACGATCCGCAATGGGAATGGTGACACGATCCCGAAATTGATCATAATAGCCATTGCCCGTTGACCGAGCTTTGATCAAGCCTGCCTGCTCTAGCAGCGCCACTGGATAGCGCTTCTGCTCCGTCAGATAACGAAATAACGTTTCCCATCCGGCCGGCGCGTAGCCCAATCCAAACTCGCGAATCGTGTCCTCGGGTAAACCCCGCTTTTGATGTAGATATTCTAATGCGGACTGCCCTTGCGGTTGAAACAAGGCATGTTGAAAAAAAGCATTGGCTAAAGCCACCACTTCAAACAGTTGTTCCCTCAGAGACAGTTGACGCTGGAGAGCTTGCCGCTGCTCCGGCTCTAGGGTTTTCACCGGTACTTGGTATCGCTTAGCTAGATCTAGCACCACTTCCCCAAAACTTCGCTGGCCAATCTCCATCAAAAACTTGAAGCCATTTCCCCCTGCTTGGCAGCCAAAACAGTAATAAAACTGCTTAGTCGGACTCACGCTGAAGCTGGGAGACTTTTCCTCATGGAATGGACAGAGTCCCAAATAATCCCGCCCCCGTTTTTTCAGCACCACATATTCCGAAATCAGCTCGACAATATCAAGCCGACTTTTGACCTCTTCAATGGTGTCGGGATGTAATCGGGGTATATCCATCGCTCCCCACTGGCGACTAGTTTGGGTACTCTACTGAGCTATGGTAGCGCTCACATCGCCACCGTTAATCAATATCTAATTCCGCCGTAAGCTCTTCTAAGGACTGATTCTCCCAAGACTGCCAGTCCTGGTGTTTACGCCTTCGAGACGTCCGTCGATATTTTTTCGTAGCCAACTTAGGCTCATATTCTTTGGTCCCGGAAGTCCCCATTTTCAGCTTAAGGCTTGCCTCTTCATCTGGACGATCTTGGCGGGTTGTTTGCGCTGCGATCACAACATCCAAAAACTGTAAATAATGTGCATATCGCTCCCAGCCTCCTCGCACTCCACAATTCGGTTCATCTTGATGCCAACAATCGGCATATTCACAGGGCGCAGTAGGTCGTTCAGGAAAACAATCAATCAAAACTTCCGGCGCACAATTTAAATCAGGCTGATTAAAGCCGGGGCTATCAGCCAAGAACCCACCGTCCGGTAACTCAAATAACTCCACATGTCGCGTTGTGTGGCGTCCCCGACCCAACTTGCCCGACACTCGCCCCACCCGCACTGACTCTAAATGGGGCAGCAATCGGCGAATTAAACTCGACTTACCTACCCCCGAAGGACCCGCTAACACTGTAATACGATCCACTAAACAATCCCGAACCGCCTCTAATCCTTGAGCTTCATCCACACTCACAAACAGCGGCGAATACCCCCAGCCCTGTAGACGCGATCGCCACGCGTCAATCTCGGTTGCGCACATCAAATCCTGCTTATTCAACACCAGCGTCAGCGGCAGACCAACCGTTTCCGCCTTCACCAAAAATCGACTCAATTGCCAAGGATCTAAGGTCGGTTCTGCCAGGGCAAACACCAACAATACCTGATCCACATTCACAATGGGGGGACGTTCCATTTGCGATTGTCGTTCTGCCACTTCTGCGATCGCGCCACGCCGATTTTGCCAATCCGGCTCCTCGATCCGCACGCGATCACCCACCATTACCTGCTGACCGATCTTCTTTAAACGAGCTCGCCGCGTACAAAGCCAAAGCTCAGGAGATAAATGGGTTATTGTCACAATCCCATTATCCAAGCGAACTTGATAAAAATTGGCCTGAACCGCAACGACCGTTCCCCAAAGCGTTACCTGCCCCCGAATACTGTCAGACTCAATCATGCGCTTGGTCGCCGCACCCAAACCGCAAAAAAGTCTCCCCGTTCCTCAATTTGTACAATTTCATAGCCCGACATCCTCAGCCCATCAGGGACCTGCTCCATCGGCTCTCCTGGATCTAACCAAACCTCTAATAGCTCTCTTGGAGCCATCTGAGAGAGTCGTAGCTTCGTGCGTACAAAATTAACGGGACAGGGTGTACCGCGCAAATCTAACTGAACGTCAGCCGATAAGTTTGCCGCGGTCACTTGTGAAACAAACCCCCTAAAAATCCTTCTAAACCCCCTTTCCCCGTGCTTTCTCCTTTAATTTTGGCGAGTTTTTCCAACAGGTCCTGCTCCTCAGAACTTAGCTTAGTTGGAATTTCAATTCGTATTGTCAACAAATGATCGCCGCGACTCACCGCATTACCTAACTTGGGCACCCCTTTATCAGGGATAGTCAGCAGCGTACCGGGCTGAGTCCCTTTCGGAATTGTCATTTCCTCCGGACCATCAACGGTATTGACTTTGATTCGACAGCCTAAAATCGCCTGCAAATAGCTAACCATCAGTTCTGAGCGGATATTAATGCCCTCGCGCTTAAACTCGCGATCATTCTCTACGAATAAATAGACATATAAATCGCCTGGAGTGCCCCCTTTAGCACCTGCGTCTCCCTCTCTCGCAACCCGCAAGCGTGTTCCATTATCAACCCCAGGAGGAATAGTAATTTTCAGCTTCTTCGTTACCTGACGGCGACCCTGTCCGTTGCAGGTTTCACACTTGGCTTCAATAATTTCGCCGCTGCCATTACAGGTCGGACAAGCTGATACTTGTGCAAAGCTGCCAAAGGGGGTTCGGGTGGCCCGTCGAACTTGCCCAGTACCATTACAAGTGCCACAAGTTTTGAGCCCTGTGCCCGGCTTGGCACCGTTCCCATTACAAGTCTGGCAAGTCTCTAGATGAGGAATGCGAATTTCCTTATCGCCCCCAAAAATAGCTTCCCGAAAATCAAGTTTCAAATCGAGGCGTAAATCATCGCCGCGTGCTGGTCCGGAACGCCGACGACTACCTCCGGGTTGCGTCCCCGCGCCGCCAAAGCCGCCAAAAAAGCTTTCAAAGATATCGGCAATTCCACCCATATCCCCATACTCAAAACCAGAAGCACCCGCTCCCGAGACCCCCGCCTCCCCGTATCGGTCATAACGAGCCCGCACTTCAGGCTCAGAGAGGATCTCATAGGCTCGGTTAATTTCTTTAAATTTGTCTTCGGCTCCCGGCTCCTTATTCACATCGGGATGATATTTTCGAGCCAAACGACGAAAAGCTTGCTTAAGTTCATCCTTGTTGGCATCCCGGGAAACGCCAAGCACTTCGTAATAATCAGCCGCCATAGAGTGCTAGTGGTCAATATTGATTGAGTAGAGAGTCTAACGTGTACTCTAGCAAACCCTCGACTAAACAGGGATGGGAATTAATCAATATCTTCGTAGTCCCCGGTCATCGTCTCATCAAAATCGTAATTGAACTCTGGCTCAAACTGAGTCTCGCTAGCATCGTCCACTTCCTTCAAACCCGTCAAAATTTCCTGCTCCAAAAGCTTAAAGTCATCATCATCAACATTGGCCAACGCTTTATCAGACATTTTGCCCGACCCCCCCTCTGTTCCTCCAGGTTCTCCTGTTTGCCCATAAATCTCTGAGCCAGCCGATAAGAGGGTATTGCGGAATTCCTCCAAGATTTCGCGAATCTCATCAATAGACAGGGTGGAATCATTCAGCGCGGATTGCAACTGACGCTTTTTCTCCTCAAGCTCCTGCAAATTTCGTCCACTAATTAGATCAGGATTTTCCTTGAGTGTCGTGTCGAAACTGTAAAATAAAGTGTCCGCTTGATTGCGGAGTTCAACTTCTTCAAGCCTGCGCTGGTCTGAATCCGCGTAACGTTCGGCCTCTTCGCGCATCCGCTCAATTTCACTTTGGCTCAATCCGCCCGTATTGCTAATCTTGATGCTCTGTTCTCGGCCAGTGCCGCGATCTTGTGCCGAAACCTGCAAAATACCATTAACATCAATTTCAAAGGTCACTTCAATTTGCGGAACTCCTCTCGGTGCCGGCGGAATCCCCGTCAACAGAAAGCGACCCAAGGTTTTGTTGTCCCGGGCCATCGGTCGCTCTCCTTGTAACGCATGAATCTCAACTGAATTCTGTCCATCGACGGCAGTAGAGAACTCCTGAGAACGACTGGTCGGAATGGTCGTATTCCTCTCAATTACCTTAGTAAACACCTCACCGAGGGTTTCAACCCCTAAAGAAAGAGGCGTCACATCTAAAAGCAGAATATCTTCAACTTCTCCCCCCAAAACGCCCCCTTGAATTGCGGCGCCTAGCGCAACGGCTTCGTCAGGGTTTACTGAATAATCCAAGTTCTGCGCCCCAAACACTTCTTGGATTGTTGACTGAACAGAAGGAATTCGGGTAGAACCGCCGACTAAAATAACTCGGTCGACATCACCGCTGCCCAATTCGGCATCTTTGAGTGCTTTCCGCACAGGTGAAAGGGTTTTTTCC
>JBCDHF010000326.1:0-5470 GCA_038750375.1 Cyanobacteria bacterium P01_H01_bin.15 | reverse complement strand
ATGCCTCGCGATCGCGTCATCAATACACTGGTTAGCCTGATTGTTTAACTCCAGATACGGCTGAAAGGGAATCATGAAATTAGCCCTGTAGCTACGTCAGCTCTAAGCTTTGGATTCGAGCCTTTGCTGGTAAACTCTATTGAATAATTAGTAGCTAACAATTCCTTGGGCGGAGTGGCGAATATGAATTCCCAGCAGAATAAATTGGCGCAATTCTCTGAAGGAAGTATTTACTTTATACATATTCGTAAGACGGCCGGACGCTCACTAGCGTCAGTGCTAAATAAAGCAGATCGTCAGCGGAAGAACGCCCGAGTAGACAACACAAAACAGTATTTTTTTCAATGTTGCCAAAATCCTGGACAATTCAAGAACAGTATTATTGGTACTCATTTTAATTATGGGCTGCATCTGGGGAATTTTCGACATTTACTCGGGTTAGAGAAGTATGCTTATGTTACGATTCTGCGAGACCCAGTGGAACGAGCAATATCGTTTTATTACTATATTTTGAGAGAGCGTCCGGCAGAATATGAGCATCCTCTGTTTAAGAAGGCAAAAGAATGTGGGCTAAAAGAGTTCTATGAATGGGGAGTACAAAACATCCAAGTGAAGCACCTCTGCAATCCCAATTTTTTCTCTAATCCATCTTTAGCGACCAAAGTAGAACAAGCCAAATATAATTTGGAGCATAAATTCGCTTATTTTGGAATTTCTGAATATTTCTCTGATTCTGTTCGGCTGCTAAATCACGTGTTTGGATGGAATTATCCACTGTCGGATTTGCCCACAAAAAATAAAAATGCACAACGCCCGGAGCAAGAAAATATCTCTGCTGAAACGCTTGATTATTTACGGGAAGTTCATCAACCCGAGTATGAAGTCTACGATTTTGCCGTCAAGCTTTTCAAAGAAAGAGTTGCGTTACTCCCGGTTGAGGAAGGTTAATTAATTATTCCGTCAGTCTTGAGGTTGGCGATCGCCAACGGCTATCGAGTCGAGCTGAAGGAGCCAGAGTCAGAGTGGTGGCCGGAGATTCGGGTGCAGCTTAAATATAAGAATTAGGCCGGCGAAGTGCTTGATGCGTGCGCAGAGAAGCTGGCACAAATAAACTCCCGCACGCATAATACGTCTCGTTCGATTATCCGTAGCTGGATGGAGAGCTGGAAGTATAATTTGACAGTTGCTGATATTGTTAACGACGAGTCAGGAAATCAACAATGATTCTTCTTTCATAGTGAGGAGGGGCGTTTCTCTCAAGCGCGTTCATCGCTAATCGGGATCATTTCATCGCGGAGTTTACGCAGTGCAAGGGCGGTGAGTGGAGTGCCGTCGAAGTTGAACGTTTTGAGAATGATATACCAGCCGGCGTAAGCTGGCTTTTGAGATCGCTCCATTGAATAACCCCGTTAGGGTAACGGTTGCAAAGCATGACGGGTACATCGAGTTTTAGCCCGGCTGAATTTCAAGTCCCAAGGCATTCTGCCACGTGATCGCTCCTTAAGCATAATGACTATGTGCATAACAGCTAAGATGATTGTCAAGCAGTTCTTCGAAATTAGGAAGAGAGTTAAATATTTCAGAGCCCGCCTTATTCACTCGGGTCAGTTCCTTTTGTAGACGTTTCAATATCAATCAGAGCCTGCTGAAATTCTTGAGCCCAAATGTTAGTTTCTGCTTGAATTTCAGAATTAACCGCCAATAAAAATTCTCGACACAGCCCAATTCCTTTTTGCGCTTTCTCAACCCCATTTTCATTGGGCGATAGCTCTAAGCGAAAAAGCTCCCAATCATGGCGAAAATTCTCCGGAAGAATCGTTAATTTTTGAGCCGTTTTAATGTTAGCGCACCCAACCACTAGTAGCGCCGCCAAATTGATCCAGCGCAACTAAGACAGCGGCGATCGCAAGAAAAATGGTAGACCAAGCAGGTGAAATTAGTGGAACGTCTCCTTCCTTAAAAATCTCACCAATGATCGGAATAACGCCAGCAACGGCAGCAGCGAAGATAGCGCCAATGCGGAGAAAGACACCCAGAAATTTTTTGCTCCTTTTTTTGTGATAGTACCAACCAATCGCTTCCCGACACTCATTATTTACAAACTCATAGACGCTTTCCAAGGACGCGGCAATCTGATTTGGGCTCCAATCTAACTGAGAGGGGAATGTTAAAGAACGAAGATTTTGTACGACAGGAAGTGTCTTGGATTTTTTCCCAGACTCGTTGTTTTTCGTCATCTTTTTCTAAAAATATTCGAGAGTTCTGAAAATACGGTCCTGTAAGTTCTGGCTTTTATATTTCAGATGGTAGTACAAAAAATCGGCTCAATACTCAGAAATAAATTTGATGTTTTTATAATTGCCCATTAAAACTTTAGCAATTAACTCGACAGCACATAAGGGGCGGCTGTATGCTAACGCACGCTGAAATCAAGTAATTTGATATTGAATACGCTGGGGGGAGTACTTCAGCATACTAAAATATGTTGAGATAATCATAAATGGACAGAGTCCAAAGCCTTTTAACAGCGTCATCACATTATTTCTCATTCTCTTTTTCGAGGCAGAACCGCAACGAGATGCTTCTGCCTGCCGAAAGCCCCTGATATTAAGGCTACTTCTCGTCAAGCTTCAGACGAATAAAACTGATAATTATTACGACCAGAATCCTTGACTCTGTAGAGTGCTTGATCAGCCGCACGAAGAAGCTGCTGGGCATTCATGCCGCTGTTGGGATAGATAGAGATACCAATACTGACTTGCAGAGGCAAATGCTTCGATTGATAATGAAACTCCGGTGCCAAGACCGCCAAAATTCGATCAGCAATTTGAGCCGCATCTGATCGACTTCGGATACGAGGCAAGAGAATAGCAAATTCATCCCCACCCCAACGGGCAATGGTATCGCCTTCTCGCAGACATACGCTCAGACGACGAGCAAATTCTTGCAGTACTTTGTCACCAACAGAATGACCCCAAGTATCGTTAACATCCTTGAAGTGGTCTAGATCTAAAAACATGACCGCCAACAAATTCCCTTGGCGATTAGCATTAGCCAAGGCCTTATCTAAATGGGAATTAAAAAAAGCGCGATTAGGTAACCCAGTTAATAAGTCGTGGCAGGCTTGATATTGAAGTCGAGCTTCTGCCTCTTTGCGATCGCGAATATCTCGTACGATACAAACAAATAACGACTCATCTCCTTCTTCGACTAAACTCACACTCATCTCTACCAACACACTGTCACCATTCCGGTGGCGATGCTCAATTTCAGAGACCCAAGACTGCTTCCGCTGCTCGATTTCGCTCAACTGATGCTTCAAACTATCCGCATCCTGCATAACGAGTTGCTCTAACGGCAGCCCGAGAAGCTCAGCCGGAGTAAAACCAACCAAACGACTATAGGCGGAATTGGCTTCAATGACTTTATTGTTCGCGCAGTCAATCATCAGTATCCCTTCTGATACTTGCGCCACGACCGCACGGTAACGCGCCTCCTGTTTCTGGAGGATTGTCGAAATTTGTTTGCGCTCAGTGATATCAAACAAATAGGAACGAATTAAATTCTTGACCGGTAAATGATGAACATACTGCTCAAAATGCCGACCGTAAATTTCGATTTCACGAATTTGTAGCGCACCCGAACGGCCGACCGGTTGATCCAAAAGATCCACAATCAGAGGATGAGATGCCTCAAGTTCAGGGATATTGCCCCATTGCGCGATCGCAGTTGCATTGAAGTAAGTGACTTCTCCCGATTGAGTAAATTCAATTATTGGGATCGGGCTCAGCTCTGAAAGGGAGGCCAACCGCATAAGCTCATCATAGTCCAACAGGGAATTTGGTTCCGTCCAAGACTGCTCAAACAGTAATGTCGGAGAGTTGCTTACAGAGTTAGTCGGAGGAC
Organism: Cyanobacteria bacterium P01_H01_bin.15; assembly: GCA_038750375.1. Taxonomy (GTDB): domain Bacteria; phylum Cyanobacteriota; class Cyanobacteriia; order Cyanobacteriales; family JAAUTE01; genus JAAUTE01. The sequence continues at coordinate 1,564 of JBCDHF010000326.1, read as the reverse complement.
TTTCAAGAGAGACTGTTGCGGAGGTGCTCGTTAACGGCTTTTTAAGATAACGTGCGGGAGTTTGAACAATCTGATAAGTAGCCTTAATCTCCGGTCCAAAATAGAGAGTATCCCCATGACTCAGCTCTATGTCTTGCACGCGCTGGCCATTGACCATTAATCCATTGCGACTTCGATTCCCTTCTAGATCTCCATCCACCAGACGGTAGGTGACCGTGTTCGAAATATTGTCAACTTGCCGTTGCAAAGTAGCATGAAGTCGAGATATTAAAGGAGAAACCAAACAAATATCGGCTTCAGCTGTTCGCCCCAATGTATAACGTTCACGATCCAAGATATGAATCAACGATGACCTAGGAGTGTCTATCGTAAGGAAATGCCTAGCTAATCGAGAGGGGGGAATCATTTTCTTAGATTCCGTCTCAAAACATTCTTCAGTTCTGGCAGAAGTGGGCGCAAACATGCAAGGTCAAGGTTGATTGTTAATGGTTATCTTAGCTACTAGAACTTACGTCGAACCAGGTGAAACTATGCACTTCAAAAAGTAAGTTATCAAACCTTCACACGCAGGAATGAAAATACTAGTTTTTTCTTAAGAAACATACACTTATTATACTTAGTATTTTAGCAACCCAAAGAACTTGAAGCCTCCATCACCGGACAGAGCCGAGCCCGTTTTTGATAGGTATTAATCGATGGATTACCAATACTTTTAATGGATAAAGAGATTTCATTTGAATAAAGCTCTACAGTTCATACCGAAGAATTACTGAATCTAATTGAGACATTTATTGCAAGACTAAATTGTTCACGAAAAACTCTGAAGCAAGAACAGTTTCAATTGATATTTTCATTTGTCAATAGCAACTAAAGCTAGCAACCTATGGCAAAAAGTGCGACCTTATAGGAGCTAACACTGTTGGCTGTTGAATCGGGGAACGAAGTGAACTCAAAAAAAATTGTGGTCATTGGTGCGGGTTGGGGCGGGCTGGCTGCCACTTATCAGTTAGCGAAAGCCGGTTATGAGGTCACGCTACTGGAGGGAAGTCCTTATCCTGGAGGGTTAGTGGCGGGTTGGCGCGAAGGGACACGGACTGTAGAAGGCGGTATTCATGGTTTTTGGTATCCCTATCGCAATATTTTCAATTTGGTCGATGAGCTGGGTTTACAGCCCTTTACGCCTTTTACTCGCTCTCATCAATATTCACCGGCGGGCTTGGAAGTTACCGCGCCTTTATTTCAGCAGGAGGCGCCTCTACCGACACCGTTGGGGACGTTTCTTTACACTAAGTTCGAGCGACTCCCCCTGAGCGATCGTTTTTCTGCGTTACCAATGCTGTATGCGATGGTGGATTTTGACAATTCTGATGAGGCTTGGCAGCGCTACGACAAGGTCACAGCGCGAGAATTATTCAAGCAGTTTGGTATTTCAGAGCGGCTGTACCGGGATGCGTTTGAAGCCATGCTGCTAGTCGGCTTATTCGCCCCTGGAGAGCAATGTTCTGCGGCGGCGACATTGGGGATGCTCTACTATTTCATCTTGGCCCACCAACCCGATTTTGAT
>JBCDHF010000325.1:0-5491 GCA_038750375.1 Cyanobacteria bacterium P01_H01_bin.15 | reverse complement strand
CTGAAATCAATTTCTGCTGGGGATTTGCGACGAATTGGCGCCCACATTCTTTGCATTTATGGTTCTGCTTGCGATTGTGAATGAAACCATTTTTGACGATTTTGCTGGAATTGCAATGAGGGCATTTGAGTTTCGCCATCGGCGTTTCCCATTTATCTTCTTTTCTCTCTATCCTTACATCCCTCGGACTACCACAACTGGCTGCGGGTTTTTATGAACGAAGGAAGGTGTCTTTAGCCCAGAAACCCATTTTTGTATTCTAAATGACTTTTCAAATGGCCTCTCAGATGCCCTTCTGATATAAATAGAAATATGATCATCCTACTTGCCCTATTGACACCAATTGCCGTCCTCGACAGCACTTCAATCACTCCTCTGTGCATCGTACCTTTGGCCGCAATGCTTGAGAGTCGTAACCCAGTGCTGAATGTCACTGGCTTTGCCGCTGGAATATTTACGGCTAACGCCGGTATGGGCATATTGCTTTTGTTTGGTTTAGAGATCGTGTTCGATACCATTGGACACCATATTGGAAGGTGGTGGAGCAACCCTAATACCCTAGAACTTATTGCTCAGTTGGTCATCGGCATCATTATGCTGGGATTTGCCTGGAAGTCAGGTCGGGCAACAGAAAAAACGGTTAAGCAACGCTCTGTTGATTCCGTGTCAATGTCACGGATGTATCTATTGGGAGCCGGGCTGACGCTGGTCGGGTTGCCGGGAGCGCTGCCTTACTTTGGCGCAGTGGATCAAATCCTACGATGGGACTTAGGGATTCTGCAATCACTATTATCGATTGCATACTATAACTGTGTTTTCTTGTTGCCGCTCTTAGTATTGTTCGTCCTGGGGCGCGCGCTTCCTTCTAAAAGCAAACGTTTCACTAAAAGCATTCTGTCATTTATCCAACTTTGGGGGCATCGTGTTTTTGTCGCAGGCTTGATGCTGTTAGGGTCAGTACTTTTTGCGGATGCGATTGGATGGTTCGTCGGTCATCCACTTTTACCCATAGGCGAAGACCCTGCTGCTTGAATAGTGTAATCGCAGCCGTCAAGAAGTACCATGAATTCAGTCCGAGCTCTTCAACACTCAAAATAGAGGGTGGTTTCACAAGTTATACTGATATATTTAGAACGATCATATTTCCCTTCACCTAAGTATCTATCCCATGTCGAGATAAATATATAGCAGCCAACACCTTCGTAAGGGAGCGGCTGTATGCCAGAGCGCTTTTAAATTCAGAAACTCAAAATCAGAACTGTCCTAAGCGATCTGGCAAAAGCAATAAAATCCATCATTTCGAGTTGAAAGCTTGATCTAAAGAGTCCCTGCTGACTGTTAAAGCAAAGTTCTTCAACGCTACACGATCTACTTTTCCAGAAGCGTTAAGGGGAATTTCGTTAAGAATGATGATCACTTCTGGGGCTTTATATCCAATCTGTTTACGTGCGACTTCTATAATCTCTTGGATAGGCGGTGCAGTCGCGCCATCCTTCAACGATACGTATGCCCAAACATTTTCCCCGTGCCTTGCATCGTATAGACCAATGACGCCTGCCAGTTCGACAGCGGGATGGAGCATTACCGCCTCTTCAACTTCCTGGGGCGCAATATTTGAGCCGTCATGGACAATAATCTGTTTTGTCCGACCGCGAAACCAGAAATTACCCTCGGAGTCGACCCGCATAACATCACCGGTATAGAACCAACCGTCGGAAAATGACTGAGTCGTTGTCTCTGGATCGCTCCAATATCCAAGAAAGAGCGGATCTCCGGCTAGCCAGAGATTACCCTCCGTGACTTCCTGGCCGCTATTATCCCGAATCGAAGCCGAAAATCCAGGGCAGACCTGACCCACCGATCCCGACTTAGCTTCACCATTTGTACGGCCGATCATACAGTCTGTGGCTTCTGTCAGTCCATAGGTTTCCGTGATCTCCACCCCGGTGAGATCGACGAACGCCTTCTCCAGATCGATCGGGAACTTATCGCCACCACTGATGCTGAGACGAAGCGAACTGAAATCGTCACGCGTTGTCTTGCGATCGTGCATCATCCCGATTAGAGCAGCCGGAAGAGCAACAAGAATAGTAGGGCGCTGCCGTCGCAGCAGTGGCAGTACCGTATCTCCGTCAAAGCCTGTTGCTAATATTACTTTTGCCTTAATGGAAAGGGCCGCAAGAGCAGTAGACAGACTACCAACATGAGAAATAGAACCGCCTGGAAAAACGACATCTGCCTGTGTTAGGCACATGGCTTGGGCAAAGCTTGCTGTGACTGAGCCAAAGGAAAATATGCTGTGCATAACGCCCTTGGGCGTGCCGGTACTACCGGAAGTAAAGAAAATGAACGCAGTCGCCGTGAGATCAGGCTCCGGAAAGTCCGTTTTCGGCGCGTCGGTCTCAATCAGCGTTTCATAGCATTTTGAGCCTGACAGCGCCCCGCCAACCGAGATAAGTCCTCTCGACAACCCGCCCGCCAACTCGCTAGCAGCGACATCGGCGCTACGCTCATTGTGAACGAACAGCATTCGTGTACCGCTAGCCCCAAGTGCGAAATCGATACTTGGGGGAGTGTAACGATAGTTCAGCGGGGTCACGACTAAGCCCGCCTTCAAACAAGCTAGATAAAAAACGAGAAGCTCTCCGCAATTGGGCATCAGCGAAGCGACCCGATCCCCCTTCTCTAGTTCCATTGCGACAAGATGAGCGGCGAGAGTATCTATATCCCTTGCCAGATTTCTCCATGTCCAGCTCTTTTCCTCAGCAACCAAAGCAAGCTCGTCGGCTTGGGTCCGAACTACCTGTCCAAGTAGATCGTAAAGAGGGACAGGACCCGATAGCTTAGGGCGAGATAGTGGCATTGCTTTACCTCACTCAAAATATTTACATTTAATCTTGCCTCAAAGTCTTCTAAAGAGAAGAGCATACAATCTATTTAGTCTGTTGCAGAGAAGACCGGAACATTCATCTTGTTTTTTATAATCTGCTTTCAGCTCACATGGGTTTGGAATTCTTGCCTTCTAGAATCTACGTTCTGACAACTATCAATATGGAATAAATTGTATTTACGTCTAGAGTTAATAAGTGTCACAGAAGGAAACACAAATAGGACTCGCATACCTGATCTTATGAGAAATATATTTTTCACCAAGCTAAGTTTAATTCTTGTTGTTTGTGTCGATGTAATGGGCCAAGGGTTACTGTTTCCCATCCTTAATACAGCAATAACAGATCCGGCTTCAGGGTTCTTGCCGACTAAGGTCACCGAGGCAACTAGGAGCTTTGATTATGGTTTGACAATTGGCATATTTTTTCTGGCCTGGTTTTTGGGCGCTGTCTACATCTCAAGAATCTCTGATAGTGTTGGACGCAAAAAAGGGATCATAATTTGTCTTCTTGGGACGTTAATTGGCTATGCCCTGACCCTGTGGGCGCTGCGAGTAAATAGCCTGGTCCTTATCTTCTTGGGGCGGGCAGTTAATGGTTTCACCGCAGGTAGTCAGCCAATCGCTCAAGCGGCCATGGTTGATCTCAGTAAAAATAAAACTGAAAAAGTACAGAATCTAGGCTACATTATCGCGGGAAATGCTTTTGGTGTCATCGCGGGGCCGATATTTAGCGGAATTTTATCAAATAAGGCATTCATCGGAACTTTTGCTTCGTTAGAGTTGCCTCTTTATGCCGCAACCGGCCTCGTGTTATTTGTTCTATTCTTAATTTTATTTTTCTATCAAGAGATTCAAGCAACTTACGTACCGCTAAGTATTCAGCCACAAGAAGTGATTTTACAACTTTGGCGAATCACAGAATTTCCTGTGATCATGAAAATATCTGTCGTGTTCTTTTTCTCGCAGTTTGTATCAACAACTGTTTGGGTATTTCTCGTGAATTTTATGTCAAATCGCTTTGACTTCGGAACCCCTGGAACGAGTGCATCGTTAATTATTTTTGGAATTTCAATGACAGTTGCTGGCTTCTATTTGGTTCCTTTATTCGAAAAAAACTTTGTAAAACAGACCATTATTACGGGAGCAATATTGACGGAGATTCTAAGTATTCTCGTGCTCATATTGTCACCTAATTTTCTAATTGCCTGCCTTGCCATTAGTGTGTTTGCGATCGCCTTTTCTGTCCGCTACACAATTTTTCTTGTTGTTTATTCATTGTCTGCAAGTCAGAGTGAACAAGGATGGGTCATGGGAGTTTCTATTGCCCTGTTTACTTTGGGCGGAGGGATCGCCTCAATTTTTGGTGGGCAGATCTTGGGTCAAGGATTCCGCTATCCTTTTTATATGGCAATTATTTCAGGTCTGCTAGCCTTGACCATGATTAAACTTTACTGGCGCAATTCTTCAGAGATTCGCAGGATTCTACAGTAGTTATTTTATGGAAGATTAGAGTGTCAAAATTAAAGCGTAGAGCCTGTGAAAATAGAATTGCTAAATTAGCTGATTAGTTCACTTCGTGCGGCACTGCTTTGAATAGAAAATAACCTATTTGTAAGCGACCACTGCGCTGGAAGAGCCCTGTAAAGGGATAGTTTCAAAACGTTGAAAGCCGACCTCCCGACACCAACTAATAAATTCTGAAGCGGAATAGTCGAAAGCGTCTCCAAGTTCTATTAGCATATTGAGTGACATGAACAGAGCAAAGGTATTTGTGCGGCGTGCATCATCAATGAGGCTCTCAATAGTCATAAAAGCTCCTCCCGGAGGAAGCGCATCATACGCTTTTTTGACCAATATCTTCTTGCCCTCAAGATTAAAAGCATGAAGGATCATACCCATCGTGATAATCTCTGCTGGAGGGACGGGATCTACAAAAAAATCGCCTCCAACTGCTTCAATCCGGTCTGTCAAGTTGGCTGCGGCAATTTTGCGATCTGCGATCTTTTTCACGGCTGCCAAATCAAATGATTTGAATCGAAGATTTGGATGGGCAGTAGCTAGAGTACGAGACAGGAGCGCATCAGCTCCACCAACATCAGTTACAGTATTATATTTACCCCATGGAAAAACTTGAGCAAGCATTTCAAAGTTTCTGAATGATGCACCGTTCATGGCTTCCATAAAAGCTTCGAGACGTGACGAATCAGAATATAAGACCTCAAAAAAGGAAGTATCGCTATTTTTTGTCTCACTCTGGGCTTTACCCGTTTTAAGGGCTTCTGTAAAGTCAGACCAAAAGCGATAGTTTCGTGTATTCCAAAGCTCTAGGATACCTCCCATATATGAGGGTTTATTTTGGACCAAAAAGGTCTCAGTCGTTTCCGTATTTCGGTAATAAGCTGCCTCCCCGTCGCCTTCACGGTCCAGTAATCCGACAGATACGAGCAGATCCAGAAAATCCATCGCAGGTCGTCTCTGCAGGTCAAACTTTTCCGATATTTGTTCCAGCGTCATCGGTCCCTTGGCAAGGATGGTATAAAGTCCCAGTTCAACTGCGGCCAAGAGTGCTTTTGACACGCCAAAGTTGCTAGCAACTTGCAT
>JBCDHF010000324.1:0-5513 GCA_038750375.1 Cyanobacteria bacterium P01_H01_bin.15 | reverse complement strand
TTCTTTGATAGAGCTGGCGCGGCTGGCGGGCATTAATGACTGCAAGCTCAAGTTGGGGTTTCGGCAGGTCTTTGGCACGACGGTATTTGGCTATTTGCACGATTGCCGCATGGAGCGATCGCGCCAGCTTTTAGACGCGGGTGAGATGACCGTTGCGGAAGCGGCGCAGTCGGTGGGATATGTCAACCGCAGCCACTTTGCGATCGCCTTTCGCAAAAAGTTTGGCCTGAATCCCAGCATCTACCGCAGACAGCAGCAGCCTTTTGGGTAAAGGTGCTAAAAAGGCTGATTACGTTAGTTACCCTTCAGTTCATACCCTTGATACCATCGTGGATATTAAGCTTAGGTAGCCATCATGATTAATGCCCAAAATCTGACGCCGACAGAGTATCCGCACATTGGGCTGACCCAAGAACAGGTTCCTTTAATTGAGGGGACAACGCTCAAGGTCGTTGAACTTGTGATGGCACAACGCGCCTATGGCTGGACACCAGAAGAGATGCAAATCAATCACCGCAACTTGAGTATGGGGCAGATCTATGCCGCCTTGGCCTACTATTGGGACCATCGCAGCACCTTAGACGCTGATATTCAGCACCGCGAACACTATGTCAAGCAATTAGAGCAAGAAAATCAGGACTCGCCCTTTGTGTCACGTCTCAAGGCGCAAGGGCTTTTATCTTGAGCATCTCGTTCTATATGGATGAGAATGTCCACGGAGCGATTACGAACGGTTTGCGGCAGCGGAATATTGATGTTTTGACCGTTCAAGAAGATCAGCGCAGCGGCATCTCTGACCCTGAAGTTTTGGATCGGGCAACAGAACTAAAGCGAGTTTTATTTTCTCAGGATGATGACTTATTGGCTGAGGCAAAGTCTCGGCAAATGAGAGCTATCAGCTTTCCGGGACTGGTCTTTGCCCGTCAGTCACGGGTTCCGATTGGTATCTGTATTCGAGATCTCGAAATCATTGCGCAGTTGGCAACGCCGGGCGAGTTGAAAAGCTGGGTTCAGTTTTTGCCACTTTAGGTGCTTTAATCTCCTGATTACTCAGACTTATCAAAAAAACTCCGACGACCGTTCAAAAAACCTCCCGCCGCCGTTCAAACGCCCCTTCCGCTGACGGTTCCCGCCCAGTAAGCTTCTTGAGAAGTATTCCGATTTGGATGTGGGGCAAGGGAAGGCGTTAGTGAGTAGGTGTTCAGGCGACTCTTGTAATTGCCCATTCGCTCCCCCCATCCCCCCTTTCCCATCTCGGAACGCGACACGGTGTTGTGGGAGTGAATGATGCATCAACTACAAAGACTATTTTGGCTGACGGGTTTGTTTTCGGTGGTGCTGGCTGCCGCCGCCCAGGCCGACTCTCTGGAAGTATCTGCTGTCTCAGAAACTGAGGTCATTTCAGTAGAGGAGTTGGAGCCCAGCGCCGACCCCGCACCCGCCACCACCGTTGAAGAATGGATGAGCCAAATGGAGGCACCAGCCCCGCCCCCTGAAGCTGCGACCGACCTGGCCCAAGCCCTCACCGAGATTACGAATGTTCAGGTGAGTGAAACGGCAGATGGGCTACAGCTCACGTTAGAAGCGGCGACCCCTCTGGCAGAGCCGCAAACCTCAGTAGTAGATAATGCGCTGACGGCGGAGATTGCCAATGCGGTGCTGAGTTTGCCCGAGGGCGAGGTGTTTGAGCAGTTCGCTCCGGCGGAGGGCATTGCGCTGGTGCGCGTCACGGAGCTGCCGGATAATCGCGTGCAGATTTCGATTACCGGCACGGAGGCCCCACCGCAAGCGCAGATCAGCGCCGATGCCGGCACCTTGGTGCTGAGCGTAGCGCCGGGAGTTGCCACTGCTACCGATGCCGACGATGAGGCGATTCAAGTCGTGGTGACCGGAGAAGAGGCGGGCTCTGACTACTTTGTGCCCAACGCGCCGAGCACTCTGAGAACGGATGTGGATATTCGCGATACGCCCTCTTCGGTAACGGTGATACCGCAACAGGTGATTGAAGATCAAGCAGCAACTAACGTGCGTGACATTGTGCGAAATGCTGCTGGTGTCAGCTTTTCAAACTCAAATTCAGGTCGCCAAGAACGATTTATCCTTCGAGGATTTCAAGCCGAAAGATTTCGCAATGGCTTTCGCGATAACTTTACCTCTTCTATTACTGAAATCGATTTAGCCAATATCGAGCGAGTGGAAGTTCTGAGAGGACCGGCATCAATTTTATTTGGACAAGCTGAACCGTCAGGTATCATTAACTTTGTGACCAAACAGCCGCTGCGCGAGCCGTTTTACGAGCTGGCGTTTACGATGGGGAGCTTTGATTTTACCCGTCCGATTTTAGATTTCACTGGGCCGCTAACGGCAGACGGAAGTCTGGCCTATCGCTTAAACGCTGCCTATGAAAACGCGGGCAGCTTTCGCAATGGCGTCGATACTGAACGTTTTTTTGTCGCACCAACGTTGTCTTGGGAAATTAGCGATGATACAGAACTAGCGCTAGAGTTTTCTTATTTAGATGACACTCGACCGGTAGATACCGGACTGGTTGTTTTAAGTGACGATGAAGTTGCCGATATTCCCTTTGACACCTTCTTGGGCGAACCCGATGCGCGACTTGCGCTTGAGGAAACTCGCACCGAGCTCTATCTCGACCATCGCTTTAACAACAATCTATCACTACGTTCAGGACTGCGCTATACCGCTGCTTCTGAAACTGGACCGCGAGTAGGAATTGCGGGTAATTCGGAAAATGACCGCAATTTTCCTGTATTTGAGTCTATATCCGACGTTTACAGAGAGACCTTTACTGCTCAGACCGATTTAATTGCTGAGTTTAATACAGGTGGCATCGAGCATACCCTTTTATTTGGATTTGAATATGCCAATATATCTCGTGAAGAATCAAACGAATTTAGAGAAGGAGCAATAATTGATATCTTTAACCCTTCAAGAGACTTTGCCTTTCCTAGTGAACTTGAACCCGGATTTGAATTTAAAGAGAATACAGATTCGTTTGGAATTTATTTGCAAGACCAAATCGCTATTTTCGACAACCTTCAGCTCGTTATTGGAGGGCGATTTGATACTTTTGACAGCGAAAGTGAATTCGACGGTGAATCTTCTGAAATCGAAGCAGATGCGTTTTCTCCTCGCATTGGCATTGTCTACCAACCCGTTGAACCCATTTCCCTTTATGCCAGCTACACCCGCTCCTTTACTCCTCAGGGCGGCACAGATGTTGAGGGCGAACCCTTTGATCCTGAACGGGGAACAGGGTTTGAAGTGGGGGTGAAGACTGACATTATTCCAGACCGCCTGTTTTCGACGCTGGCTTTCTACGATACAACGCTCTCTAATATAACGACAGCAGACCCTAATAATCCTGATTTTTCCATTCAAACGGGAGAACAAAGGAGTCGCGGCATAGAACTAGATGTTCAAGGAGAAATCTTGCCAGGCTGGAATATTTTTGCTGGGTATGCCTATACCGACGCAGAGGTAACAGAAGATAATGATATTCCTGAGGGAAACCGGCTGCCCGACGTGCCGGAGCATAATTTTAACCTGTGGACAAATTACACTATACAAGAGGGTGACTTGGCTGGATTGGGATTTGGCGCAGGTGTATTTTATGTCAGCGAGCGAGCGGGAGATATAAATAATTCTTTCTTTGTTGACGGCTATACTCGCGTTGATGCGGCAATTTCCTACGAGCGAGAAAACTATCGTTTTGGTCTGAACTTTCAAAACCTCTTCAATGCTAAATTTATTGAGGGTGTAAGAGGCAGGCAAGAAGTTTATCCTGGTACGCCGTTTACGGTAATAGGTACGGTTTCAGTGGAGTTTTAATAAGTAGCAATTAGCAGATAGCAGTTTGCTTTTTTGCTGTCTTCTTTCTCTCAGCCCGTACACAAGCTAGGTCGTTGATTTATGAATAGGTTTATCAGCAAAAGAGCCGAAATTCTCCACCTTATTAAGGGGGGATCAAGGGAGAATAAAAGAAGATGCAAATGGATAAGGCAATGTCTGTTGCTTTTACTCACCGTAGCGGTCGTCTCAGCCTGTACCAGCGCCACAACTAATCAAAGCCAGCCAAGTAATTATCAAACAGCCTCTACTGATTGCCGTCTAGTTCAGCACGAGATGGGAGAAACCGAGATTTGCGGGCAACTACAGAGAATTGCTTCCCTTAGCCCTTTTATCTTAGATTGCATGCTGGCTTTAGGAGTACAACCTATTGCTCACAGTGATGCTGCATGGAACCCAAGTATTGAAGTTTACGATAATCCCGCAGAGCAAATTCCCTATCTCGGTCAATGGGTAAAGTCTAAACCGATCCCCCTAGGGAAAAACGATTCGCCTTCTCTTGAAGCGCTTGCCAATACTCAACCAGATTTAATCTTGGGAGCAGAATACCATAAGGGAGAATATAGTTTAATGACTCAAATTGCACCCACCTTACTATTCAATCGCAGAAGAGAAGATGGGAAGATATCTTGGCAAAACAACATTAAAGAAATTGCGCTAGCCCTAGATCGAGAAGCTCAAGCCGAAGAATTACTAACTAGGCATTCTCAAATGGTGGCAGCGGTGCGAGAACAATTAGCTTCGGTAGTGGCAACCCATCCACGCATGTTGGTTCTCCATTTCAATCTTCCAGATAATCGTATTCATTCGCAAGAATACAGCACAGCAGCTAGATTATTTCAGAAGGTCGGATTTGAGATCGTATCGTCTGAAAACTCATCTGGGTTGCCCGAAGTCAACCCTTCTGGAGGCAACCCGCCAATTTCGATAGAGATATTGCCTCAAATTGAAGCCGATTTAATCTTCGTTCTGGTGTGGGCCGATGAGGATGACAAACCACAAGAAATATCAAAACAGCAATGGGCAAGCAATCCAGTTTTGCAGCAGGTTCCAGCCTTTAAAGAGGGAAAGATATTTTTTGTCGATAGTTACCTCTGGAGTAGTGCGACACGCGGACCTTTAACTGATGAGCTGATTTTAGAAGCTCTGCCAGAAATGCTTTTGAGCATAGAGTAGGCAGTGAGTGACCAGGTTTATCGATAATTAATGACGCGGTTTCAGCGATCATCGCCCATCTATCCTCAGAGCCCCGCGCTATTCCTGACTCGCCAACCAGCCCTCCAAGTCCGCCAAATTCGTAAACTCCAGCAGTGCCTCAAGCTGTTCAAGGGATAGGGACTGGATTTCCCCTGGCCATGCATGAGGATTGGATAGGTCTCGGCGTGAGCGCTCGATGCGGCTGAGTTCGTCGTCGCAGCCAGCCGAACGGTGGATGAGTAGGTCGGGTTGGCAAGTAGAAGTTTAGAGGATGTTGATGAGGCTTAGCGTAAAACCCGGCAGCACTGAATCAGCTGAGAGTTTTGCGGGAGCGTTTAGGATTTCAACAGGTTGATCGGGGCAATAGACTTCTACCCATTGATCTTGAGGATTGATCAGCCAACCTAACCGCAGACCATTCTCCAGATATTCCTGCATCTTGCCTT